>NZ_LSKN01000297.1:0-633 GCF_001557075.1 Methylobacterium sp. CCH7-A2 | reverse complement strand
CATAGGCGGAGAGGCTAGGGCCAAGCGTGCCGTAGCTGACCTCCTTGGGGTCGAGTTGGTGGCAGGCGAAGCAGTTGCCGCCGGCGACGGTTCCCGGCGGATCGGAAAACTGGCCGCCGCGGCCGTTATTGGCCACCGCATAGCCCTTCTTCCAGTCGCCGAGCAGCTTGCCGTCGGCCGGATAGGTGACCTTGGCCAGTTCGCGCTTGATGATCGCCTCCGATTGCGCGGAGGTGACGTTGTTGCGGGTCGCGTTGCAGACGGCGAGCGACTCGTCGGGCGTGATCCGGGCCACCCATTCCGGGGAGGCCTTGCCAAAGGTCGATTTGACATAGGCCTCGATGGTGGCCTGGCTCGGCTTCTGCTGGGCGAGGGCGGGGCCGGCGATCAGCAGGGCGGCGGAGGCCGCGGCGGCGAAAGCGGTTCTGGTCATCGTCTCGCCCTCTCAGCGCTTGATCGACGGCACGGCGATCTCGCCGCCGGCGGCCTGTTTCTGCAGGAAGACCGTCAAGGCGGTCAGGCTGTCGGAGGCGTATTCGGGCACCGGCCAGCGCTGCTGGCGGTAGCAGTCCCAGAGACGGTGCTGCATCGTGCGCAGCGCGCTCTGCGAGACACGATAGGTCGGCCAGGACG
>NZ_LSKN01000296.1:0-5906 GCF_001557075.1 Methylobacterium sp. CCH7-A2 | reverse complement strand
CTCGGTCAGCAGGCCCATCCTTGCGCCGCGCCAGGACGTCGGGTGACCGGTGATCAGCTGCATGGCGTCGGAGTTGGTGGCGCAGGACCACGCGTGGGTGGGCACGCCGAGCACCGCCGCGAGCGATTTTGAGTAGTGCGTCTTGCCGAGCCCCGGAGGACCGGCGAGCAGCAGAGGCGGCAGGCTCAGCGGCGTGCCGGTCATGATCGACAGGGAAATCGCCCGATCGACGAGGTCGGTCACGGCGGCGAAGCCAGCACAGCGCAGTCTGAGCATGCTCAACTGCTCGCGCATCGGCGCGGTGCCGAGCAACACCGGCTTCCTCGCGCTCTGCGTGGAGAGCCAGCGCAGCTTCTGATAGCGGGAAGTGTCTTCACCGGACAGATGCACGGTTTCGTCATCGTCCCCGGCTGAGAGGAGCCGCATTTGCTCGTAGACTTCGCCGAGGTCGAAGATCTGCGTGCTATGGCGCCTCCAGATGGCGTCGAAGGCGACACCGCACTCGTCAGCGCCGAGTTCGACGCCGCCGATGCGGTCAGCCGAGCCACGACTTGTGAGGTGTCGATCGGGGCGCAGCTGGGCCGGGTCGTCCGGCGAAGCTTCGGCGTGGGCATGGTCCTGAACGGCTCCAGCCCGTTCATCGTCATCCGATTGGGTCATCATCGTATTCCGCGGTTCCGCGAGACATTCTGCCTTCCGCGGGGTCGGCCATTCCGGCCTTCCGCTCGCGCCCATCCCAAAATGAAAGGCGGCGCCGGGTGGCGCCGCCTCGTACTGGCTTGATGGGGGCGATGACGCGGATTGGTCAGACGATCTCGATCCAGTCGGGCGTAAACAGCGCGCGCTCGCTCAGTCCAAGTCGACGGTGAACCCAGACCGCCTCGTCGACGATGTGCCGCACGGCCGCCTGCTGGTGCAGGGGATCGGGACGGCAGGCGCGATCGTTGATGATCTGCGCCATCACGCGTTTGTGGTCGATGTCGGCCTTCGTGCGCACCGGCCAGATCATGGCCTGGCAGGCAGACAGATAGGCGAGGATCTGGGCGCCCTCGGCGGCGAGCCGCAGATCGCGGCTCTTGCCATCCTCGTTGGCGCGGGCGAGGTCGAACAGCCGCTCAGCGGTCGCCAGCATCCTGACGATCCGGTCTCGCAAGCCGCCGAAGTCGGGACCGCTGCGCGCGAATGCGATCCAGTTCTCCGGTGCGATGGTGAGAACCGGCTGGCCGCCGCGCAGCGGCAGGAGGTCGCGCAGATCGTAGCGCAGGCGCGGCCAGGCCGCGAGGTTGCGGTCGTCGAGCGAGGGCGCGGGCGGCGCCGGCGGAACGGTCAGTTCGCCCACGTGGAACGCCGCTCGCATCAAACGGATCCGACGCGCTGTCGCGGGCTCGAGCGACGCGACGTAGTCAGCCTCCTGGTCGGTACCGAACGGCCCGCGACCGTGCGCGAGGGCGAGCTTTGCGTCGACCTCGTCGAGGCTGTCGGCCGGCCAGACGCAGACCAGGCTGTCGAAGAGGAGCGCTGCGAGTCCCAGCCCGGCTGCGACAGTGTTCACCTGCGGGTGCCGATCGACGGCATAGGCGACACGATGGGCCTCGTTGTTGAACTGCCGCGACATCCGCGCCGCCTCCTTGAGGTCGGGCCGGCTCTGCCGGAAGGCGATAAGGTCGCCCAGCGCCGGGTCATCGCCGAGGCCCGAAGTCAGCGCCTCGATCGGATCGGGCATCCTCTCCCCCTCGCGAAGCGCGGGGTTGGTGGTCTCGGGCGGCGGCAGCCTGCCCTGATCGTCGTTCTTGGACATGATGTGTTTTTCCGTGGGTTACAGCCATCTTGACTGCATCCCCTCCCGCTCTCTGGAATCACGAAGGGGCGCCCGCGGGGACGCCCCTTCTTCTCCTGAAGGGTCTTGGACCTCAGCGGCCGCGCACGGCCGCCGAGATCGTGCGAGCCGTCATGCCGAGCTCGCCGATGACCTCGCCCGTCATCGTGGCGAAGGCGACGATGCTGCGCAGCCTCGGCTCGTGGAGGCGCGAGGCGAGAGCCATCGCACGATCCTTTGTGGCCGCCCCGCCATCGACGAGGTCGGCGTAGAGGCAGGCGCGTGCGAGGTCGACCGTTGCCAGCAGGGCAGCCCCGTGTCGGGCTCGTTCGAGCCGCTCCAGCGCCTCGGGCCCGATATCGCCCTCGGCGATCTCACGCGCGTGGCGTTCCGCATCGTCGAGCTGGAGCGCAGCGCGCTCGACCAGCGCAGCGACCTGCGGAAGAGCCCGCATGAAGGCCGTCAGGCTCAGGCCCTGCTCGAGAGCGACCATGGCGGGCTCGCCCTGCCGCGCGTTCCTCACCGAGGACGGGACAGCGCTCGCCAGCATGAAGGTCCTGCGCTGGCGCTCGCCGATGGTGATCGGCAAGGGGCCGATCTCGAATGCGAGCGCCGCAGCCTTGACCATGGCGGGATCGCCGGTCAGGCGGAGCTTGGAATCGACGCTGTCGGCGATGAACGCGCGCGCCAGCACATCCTCGCCGGTTCGCGGCGGCATGATCGCCAGCGCGATGACGCTGGCCGAGTTCAGGAGCGTCAGCGCCGTCAGCATGTCGAGGCAGGCGGCGACCTGCGGTTTGGGCGAGGTCTCGGCCAGCGCGAGAAAGCGTTCGGTCTCTTCCGCGAAGCCGAGCGCACGGCCGGCCGCGGCGCTGATGAGGAAGCGCTCGCCGGCGAAGGCGGCATAGGCCGTGTCGCGATCGCCGGAGTGTGGAAGCCTGCGCGCGATCCCGTCGAGATCGTCGGTGACGGGGCGGATCGTCGCTTCGAGGTCGATGTCCTCAAGCGAGGTGGTCGGGATGTTGGTCTTCATGTCGGATCCAGAAGTTTTTGGGGGTTACTGCCTCGTGGCAGCGCCTCTCCGTTTCCTTCCGGAATGGCCGGCGCTTCGGGCGCCGGCCTCTCATCCTTCACGCCGCCATCTGCTGGCGGTCACTGCGCTCGCGCAGCCAGCGCTCGATCGCATCGAGATGGGCGTGGCGATCCGCATCCTGCGGATCGAGCGAGGAACGCAGTTCCGCCACCTCCCTGATCGCCTTGGGCAAGGTTAGCCAAGGAACGTCCGTCTCCGTCGTCAGCCGCTCGCGCAGCCAGTCGCGGCCCTTGCGCCAGGCTTCCGGCGCGAGGCACTCAGGCGCCTCCAGGAACATCTGCCTGTTGGCGAAGGCCTGGAGCCGGACGTCGCCCAGGTGCTTGACCAGGCCGCCACGCTGATCCCAGGGCAGCTCATGCCAGCGCGCGCAGATGCGCATGTCGGCATCCGAGAGGAAGCCTCCGGAATAGAGCGTCGCCTCCGGATAGGGCGATGGCTCCCGATCGGCGAAGCGGTTCTTCAGCGCCTCGGTGAGATGGCGCTGGAAAGTTGGATGCCGACGCACCTGGCGAGCGCGGTCGTTGTAGACCGCGTCATCGAGCCGATCGGCCGGCAAGGCGTGCTGGGCATCCTCCCAGGCCAGCACGATCGGCTGGGCATTCGTCTTGACCATCCGCACCGGCCTTGGGCCCGACCGCGTCAGCAGGCCGGCGACGTCTTCGGCGGAGCCGTCGAGATAGCTCGCAGGGTCGATCGAGAGATCGAGCGCGGCCCAGGACGTCGCGTTGCCGGGGCTGGCCATGACACTGACCGCGGGGACCAGTGCCGACTGGCCGCCGAGGCAGAAGAGATCTCCGCTGGAGAGGAGACGGATCGGTCCCGACTTGTGCGCGTTTGCGAGCATCAGCTCGACGCTGCGCGGGGCGCGCTCCCGAAGCAGCCGAAACAGCGCCAGCGTGGCGCGGGCATCGAACAGCGCATCATGCGCCTCGTCCTCAGCGAGGGCGACCCCATTGGCGCGGCAAACCGCGCCCAGCTTGAGCGAGCGCTTGCCGTTGCCGTCGACGGGAACCGTGATCGCGCCGGGCTCGATCAGGATCGCCGCGCGAAGCATGACAAGGGTATCGGCCCGCTTAAGCCCGGTGGCCTGCGTGGCATAGGGCGGCAACAGATGGGTGAGGAAGTTGTGGCGCAGGACCTCTTCGTCGTAGCGCAGCACATTGTGGCCCAGAATCGTCGCAGGCGTCCACGCCCGCAGCGCCCGGCCGATCTGGCCGAGCAGCTCGAGGCTCGACATCGGCGCCTGATCCAACTGGTCCGGGCGGATACCCGTGGTCAGCAAGGCCCCCGGCGACGGCACGATATGGGCCGGCAGGCGACACCGCAGCGAGAGCTCGCTGAGCGGGCGCAACTCGTCGTCTGTGTGGATCAGGGCTGCCTGGAGCGGCACGTTCCAGACCGGGTCCAGTCCGCTCGTTTCGAGATCGTACACGATGAAAGGCATCTGCGCGCTCCTACTGCACGCCGCCGGAGCCGGTCGCGACCGGCTCCTTGCGCAGCTTGATGCCGAGCGCGCTTGCATCGGCGTGCATGGCGATCTCCACCATGTAGGCCGTGCGCGAGCGCTCCATCTCGCCGGGCAGGAAGTTCATCGTCTCGTAGATCTCGATCTTCTGCTCGAGCTCCTGCTCGTTACGGGCCGGAGCCTCGGCGATCAGCAGCGCGAAGGTCCGCGCCGTCGCGCGCGCGCCTTCGGCCAGCTGTCGGCCGTTCAGGTTGCCCTGGTCCGCATGGACCGCGTCGCCGTCATGGTCGAGCAGCAGCGCATGGGCCAGCGCCGACTGCCACATCGGGAACATCCGGGCATGCTCGGTGCTGAGCCGATAGGCCCGCGCATAGCGCGCGAGATCGCCAGCCGTCGGGCGCGCTTCATCCTCGGCCCACGTGGCGTCGTGATTGATCGTCGTCATCGGAAATCCGTTCCGGCTCGAGAGCCCGGGACGGCTTCACCTGCTCATTCCCCGGGGGTTCCCTCCAATGGGTTCCGAACTGCTCTCTCGATCGGGGTATCCGGCAAGGCGCCGGATGCGAATCATCTCGAATTGACGGTCGGTAAGCGCATCTTTGGCCCTTAGCCGACCTCTGGAACGTCTGCTTCCGAGCGGTCAGCCACCTGAGTGGCTGGTCGGCAGATCGAGGATACGAGGGCCTCCAATTCGGCTTTGAGCTTCCGATCAGCCTGAAACGCGACTAGGTGCCAAATCTGGGCCCCAACCTCTTCTGCCACTTGGTGAAGCTGCTCCAGTCGACAGTCTTCAGGACGCTCACCGAGAGCAGGCAGCACTTTTACAAGCTCCTGTGCACAACGTCTGACCGGGTGCCCGGGAGCGCGCACAGCCGCGCAAAGTGTAATGCCGGCAATCATGGATGAGATGATGCGCAACATCACCTTGAATCCCTGATCGGGTGGCATCGACGCGACACCCTCAGTGATCGCGGGCAACAGAGGGCTTCGGAGCACCGAGGTTCCGAGTGGGGCTACGGATAGCATCATGCAATCCTGAGAAAAAGAGTCACGCTGCCAAGTCGGCAGTGCCTACCGTAGGCGACGAGCCCATCGACAATGTGCTTGAGGGAAAATGTTCGGCTTCGGCTTGGCGCGGTACGCTCTGCGGCGACAGCATCACTTTCGCCTTGATAAGGCAGGCGTTGACATAAGCGCGCTGGGTCAGCGCCCAATCTTCCGAGGTGGAGACAATCTCCCAGAGACACATCCGCAGACCAGCCGTCCTTTCAGTGTTGCTCAGAACTCTTCCCAGCCGGAGTCGCCGGCGCGGCTGTTGGCGACCTTCCTGGCCGGAGCAGGCCGCGGCGCCGGGGTCCGGGCCGGGGCTCGTGCGAAGGCCGTCTCCGCGAGCTGGCGCAGGCGGGCGGGCTCGGTCCCGGCCGACATCGTGCCATGGCCGGCAGACGCGCCGTCCGGGCCTGTCCTGAACGCCGCCACGAGGTCGTTGAGCTGTCCGATGCGGTTGGAGAGCGAGCCGGCGGAGGCGGCGC
>NZ_LSKN01000004.1:0-3626 GCF_001557075.1 Methylobacterium sp. CCH7-A2 | reverse complement strand
CGTAATCGCCCCAGCTGTACTGATGCGTCGCTGAGTAGATGCCGATCGGGAAGGCAACGATCCAGGTGAAGATGATCGTGACGAAGGAGACGATCATCGTCAGCAAGAGCCGGTCGCCGACGATCTCGCGGACCGGGCGCTGGTACTCGAAGGAGTAGCCCATATCCCCCTGGAGCAGGCCCACCACCCACCAGACGTAGCGTTCGACGATCGGCTTGTCGAAGCCATACTCCTTCTTGAGGAACTCGATGCGCGAGAGGTCGGCCTTCTCTCCTTGCGCCTGCATCTCGGCCGCCAGCGTTTCGAAATAATCTCCTTCCGGCAGGTTGATGACGGTGAAGATCAGCGCGCTCGTGACGAGCAGCGTCGGGATCATCACCAGGATGCGCTTGAGGATGTATTTGAGCAGCACGGTTCAGCCCCTGCCCTTGTCGAGGCCGACCGTCTTGCGGGTGTCGAACCAGAAGGTGTCGGGCATATAGCGGCCGAAAAAGGCGCCGGGCTCGAAGCTGTAGAGCCCCTTCTGCGGGACGTTCTTCAGGTCCCTCGAGACGACGACGGGCTGCAGCGTGCCGTTAACGACACCGATGGCGAAGAGCTGCTCGGCGTTGATCTGCAGCATGCGCTGCCAGATCTGCCGGCGCTCGCCCTGGGTGGCGCTGTTGCGCCACGCGGCATAGAGAGCGATGAGTTCCTGCGCCTCGGCGAGGTCCGGTGCCTCGCCTTCGCGACCGGCGGTCTCGTGATACTGGCCCCAGCGCGGCCAGTTGAACTGGGCGGAGCTGGTGGGGGCCAGTGCGTCGGGCTCCATATCGGCGGCGACGAGACCGTTGTCCATGCCGGCCCAGGCCGACATGATGGTCTGGCCGGCGATGATGCGCCGGCGGAAAACGTCACGCTGGGTCGAGCGGGGATAGATCTTGATGCCGACGGCGTAGAGATCCTGCTTGATCAGGTCGAGGATATCGGTTTCCTCGGTGCTCTCGCCGGCTGTCTCGATGGTGAATTCGAGCCGCCGCCCGTCCGGCAGCAGGCGAATGCCATCCCGCGCGCGCTTGCCGAGCCCGGCTTCGTCGAGCAGCCGGTCGGCGAGCGCGGGATCGTGCTGCGTCCAGAGCTTCGCCAAGCCTGCATCATAGAGCGGGCTCTGGGGCAGGGCCGTGTTGCCGCTCTCCCTTGCCAGGCCGAAAAAGATGACTTGGTTGATGTCCTTGCGGTTGATCGCGACCGACAGCGCCTTGCGGTAGCGCAGGTCCCGGTTCAGGTCGCGCCAGACCGGGTCGATCGCGTTCAGGTTTGGCATCAGGGCAAAATAGGAGCCTTCGGCCCGTGTCCAGAGGCGGACGTCGAAGTTCATGCGCTTCGAGGCGTCCTTGAGGAATGTGTAGTTGTCAAAGCGCAGATAGCGGGCCTGGAGATCGGCGTCGCCGGCCGCAGCCTTGGCCGGCACCAGGGAATGGGTGCCGACGGTCAGGGTGACCTCGTCGACATAGGGCAGTTGCCGGCCATTCTCATCGATGCGGTGAAAGAAGGGGTTTCGTTCGAAGGTGAACTGCTCGGCCGGCAGCGGCGTGGTGTTCCACCAGGGGTCGAGCGTGGGCAAATCGGGATTCTCGGGGCGATACATCCGCGAGAGCCGCTCATGCAGGGCGCCCCAATCCCGCACGCGCGCCTGCCGGACGCGCGATTGCAGCGTCACGGGATCGGCGAAGTCGATATGGAACTGCTTCAGATAGCCCGACGGCATACAGATGTAAGTCGGCTGGGCGCCGGCGAGCGCGGGCAGGAAGATCGGATTGGGCTTCGACCAGGAGTAACGAACCTCCGTCTCGCTCAGCACCTCGAAGACGGGGGGCTCGCCGCCGACCAGAAGCGCCTGCGGCGGCCCGCCTGGCGAGAGCCGCTTGTTGTTGGCGACATGGGTCCACCAGTAGCGAAAGTCCTCGGTGGTGAAGGGCGCTCCATTGGACCAGCGATGGCCGGGACGCAGCCGCAGGGTGAAAATCCGGCCGGCCTCGACCTCGAAGCTCTCGAGCACGTCGGGCGCGAGATCGAGGTTGTCGTCGTAGCCGACCAGCCGCGTGTAGCCGTAAAGCGTCATCATGCGGATATCGCGCTGGTCGCCCATCAGCATCCGCATCGTGCCGCCATGGCGGCCGGGAACCCGCTCGTCCCCGGTCAGCGCGACGATGCGGGGGGAAACCGGGACGCGCTGCGCCACCCGCGGAAGCTTGCCGGTTGCCACTCTCTGTTCGAGGAAAGGGCTGTCGATCAGCTCGGAGGGACGAGCGGGCGCCGCCTGTGATAGGCGGGGCAGGCCCGAAGCCATCGCGACGGCGGCCGTGCCGATCAGCAGCGTCTCGCGGCGCGTGGGACGAAGCGATCTCATCAGGCCACCTCCCTCAGTTCGGCGCCAGGGCGGGCGAGTACGAAATGGCCGCCTCCGAGTGGCAGATGGGTCAGCGCCTCGCCTTCGGGGTCCGGCCTGAAGACCCGGTCCCAATGGCTGGAATCGGAGGCGCCGCCCGGCGCGGCCAGCTTGAAGTCGAGCTTGCGGTCGAGATCGGCGAAGGGGACCGAGCGCAGCAGGGCCTTCGTGTAGGGATGGACCGGCCGGCTGAACAGCGCGTGGCGCGGCGCAATCTCGACGATGCGGCCATTGGCCATCACGGCGATGCGGTCGGCCATGTAGTTCACCACCGCGAGGTTGTGTGAGATGAACAGGAAGGTCAGGCCGCGCTCGGCCTGGAGGTCCTTCAGCAGGTTGAGGATCTGTGCCTGCACCGACACGTCCAGCGCCGAAACCGGCTCGTCGCAGATGATCAGGTCGGGGTCGAGCGCGAGCGCGCGGGCGATGCCGATGCGCTGGCGCTGCCCGCCGGAGAAGGAGTGCGGATAGCGGTTGAGGAAGCGGACATCGAGCCCGACATCCTCCATCAGAGTCCTCACCCGCTCGGCCTGTTCGCCGGCGCCGCCCTTGCCATGGATCACCAGCGGCTCGCGCAGAATGTTCGACACGGTCATGCGCGGCGAGAGTGAGGAGACCGGATCCTGGAAGATCATCTGCACCCGCGGGCGGAACGCACGCAGCGCCTCGCCATCCAGTGCCAGGATGTCGGTCTGCGTACGGCCGTCGTCGAAGACGATGCTGCCGGCATCGGGCGTGACGGCGCGCATGATGATCTTGCTGACTGTGGTCTTGCCGCAGCCGCTCTCACCGACGAGGCCGAGGCATTCGCCGCGCCGGATGTCGAAGCCGACATCGTCGACGGCCAGCACGGTCTGCTGGGTGCCCTTGCCGAAGAAGCTGCGAGAACCGGTGGTGTAGGCCTTCCGCAGCCCGCGCACACTCAGTAGCGGCGCCTGCTCGCCGGCATTCGGCAGGGGCATGGCGCGCGGCGCGGCGGGCGGGCGGGGGCGTGCCTCGCGCAGCGCCACGAGACGTTCGCCCTCTTGCATGTCGAAATGCGGCGAGGCCTTCAGCAGGGCCTTGAGATAGGGGTGGCGCGGCCGGCGGAAGATGTCTTCGACCGGGCCGCTCTCCATGATCTCGCCATGGTAGATCACGACCACCTCGTCGGCCATGTTGGCGACGACGCCGAGATCATGGGTGATGAGCAGGATCG
>NZ_LSKN01000295.1:0-711 GCF_001557075.1 Methylobacterium sp. CCH7-A2 | reverse complement strand
GGCCGATCGAGGGCGACTGGCCCTATCTCTGGATCGACGCGACCTATGTGAAGGTGCGCCAGGCCGGGCGGATCGTCTCGGTCGCTGTGATCGTCGCGGTCGGCGTCAACGGTGACGGAAGGCGCGAGGTGCTGGGCATGGACATCGGCCCCTCCGAGGCCGAAGTCTTCTGGACCGCATTCCTGCGCAAGCTGGCGCGGCGCGGCCTGCGCGGCGTCAAGCTCGTCGTCTCCGACAGCCATGAGGGCATCAAGGCGGCCGTCTCGAAGGTTCTCACCGCGACCTGGCAACGCTGCCGGGTTCACTTCATGAGGAACGCGCTCGCCCATGCCGGCCGCTCGGGACGCCGCGTCGTCTGCGCCTTCATCGCCACGGCGTTCGCCCAGGACAATGCGGCGGCCGCAAGCCAGCAATGGCGCAGGGTCGCCGACCAACTCAGGCCGACCGTCCCCAAGCTCGCCGCGCTGATGGACACGGCCGAGACCGACGTGCTCGCCTACATGACCTTCCCGACGCAACATCGCGCTAAGCTGCACTCAACAAATCCGCTCGAACGCCTAAACGGCGAGATCAAGCGTCGCACCGAGGTCGTCGGCATCTTCCCGAACGAGGCGGCCATCACCAGGCTCGTCGGTGCAATCCTGCTCGAACAGAACGATGTGTATGGACCACCCCCGCCTTGCAAGATCTTTCTGAACAGTTCCGACGAAG
>NZ_LSKN01000294.1:0-54080 GCF_001557075.1 Methylobacterium sp. CCH7-A2 | reverse complement strand
CTGGAAATTCTACGACGAGTCCGCCTGGCTCAAGGAGCAGTTCGCCAAGGCGCCGGCGAAGGGCTTCCGCTTCCTCGCCCCCTGGGAGGGCGGTTTCCGTGTCATGACGACGCGCGACCCGCTGAACGGTCCCGAAGACGCCAAAGGCAAGAAGCTGCGCAGCTTCGCCAACGAGATGATGCGCTGGTCGCTCGAAGCGATGGGGTTCGGCGTCCAGATCATGCCGCTGCCGGAGGTCTACATGGCGATCCAGCAGGGCGTCGTCGCGGGCCAGGAAAACCCAATCGACACCGTCAACGCCCAGAAATACTACGAGGTGGCGCCCCATGTGACGCTGACGAACCATGTCTACAGCCCGACCCCGGTCGTGATCGCCGAGAAGACCTGGCAGGGGCTCTCCGAAACGGATCGCGCGCTGATCCTGCGCGCGGCGCAGGAAGTGACCCCCTTCATGCGTGATCTCATCCGCACCCGCGATGCGGATTCGCTGAAGGAGATGGAAGCCAAGGGCGCCAAGGTCAATCGTACACCCCGGATCGACGCGTTTCGCCAATCCGTTGCCTCCGTCTACGACAGGGCGCGCGAGAAATATGGTGCCGACGCCGATGCCTTCATCAAGGAGGCCGAAGCGCTTCGGACGCAGCCGAAATGACGAATCCGCGACCGGCCCATGCTCCCGAGGCGCCCCAGTTCGGACGCGCCGAGCCTGTTGTTGCAGATAGTCGTCGGCTGCCGCTTCCCCTGGAATGGGTGAGCCGGATCGTCGATCTGGCGGTGATCATGATCGGCGCTTCACTGATCACGATCGTCCTGATCAATGTCGTGCTGCATTTGCTGGCGCACGATCTCGCCTGGGTGACCGAGCTCGGCGAGTTCATGATGGTCTGGGTCACCTTTCTGGGCGGCGTCGCCGCCGCCCGGCGCAATGTGCACATGTCGATCACCGAGCTGCTGGACAAGCTTCCGCCGGCCAGGCGCCGCTGGGCGGATGCGGCCGTTCAGACCTTCTGCCTCACGGTGCTCGCGCTGCTGCTGTTTTACGGCTGGCGCATGGTGGAGAGCAGCTGGGGCAGTGTTCTGACCACGCTCGATTGGCCGATGGCCTGGCAGTACATGCCACTGCCGCTGTCGTCCGCGCTGATGATCCTCTTCATCGGCTACGACCTGATCCTGATCCTCCGCGGCATTCCCCGCGACCAGCGTTATCAGGAGAACTGATGCCATGCTGGCCATCGTCATCTTCGGTGTCTTCTTCGCGCTCGCGATAGCGGGCATCCCGCTCATGTTCGCGATGCTCGCGACGACTCTGGGCATCATCGCGCTCTACGGCATGCAGCATCCCTTCGAGACGCTGCTCCTGTCCTTTGTCAGCGGCGTCGAGCCGTTCATGCTCATCGCGGTTCCGCTGTTCGTCTTCACCGGCGAACTCCTCGCCAGCGGAGGTGTCGGCCAGCGCATCGTCGCCTTTGCCTATGTCATGTTCGGCTGGCTTCCGGGCGGGCTGGGAGTCGTCACTGTCGTCTCCTGCCTGATGTTCGGCGGGATCTCCGGCTCGGCCATTGCGGATACGGCCGCGATCGGCTCGCTGATCATCCCGACGATGATCGCGCGCGGCTATTCACGCGGGTTCGCCGCTGCGCTGCTTTCGGTGGCGGGCACGCTGGCGTTGCTGATGCCGCTTTCGGTGCCATTCCTCGTCTATTCCTTCATTTCCGGCACTTCGATGCGGTCGCTGTCGATCGCGGGGCTGATACCGGCGCTCCTGAGCGCGGCGGCGATGATCGCGATCTGCATCTGGCACGGAAAATCGACGGCATGCGACCCCGGCGGCCCCCGCGCGCCGCTGCGCGAAGTTCTCACGGCGGCCTATGCCGCCGGACCGGCGCTACTCCTGCCGATTCTGATCGTCGGGGGTATCTGGAGCGGCTACTTCACCCCGACCGAGGCAGCGGCTGTGGCGGTCTTCTACGGGATCGTCATCTCGATGTTCCTCTACAAGGACCTGCGCTGGAGCCAGATCCCCGACCTCCTCCTCAAGGCCTTCATCACCAGCGCCACCGTGATGCTGGTGATCGGTGCGACGGGCGCTCTGGCCTGGCTGCTGACGGTCGAGCAAGTCGCCTTCCACATGTCGAACTGGGTCGCATCTGTCGCGCAGTCGCCATGGGTGTTCCTGCTCCTTCTGAACGTCGCGCTGCTCTTGCTCGGCCTGTTCATCGAGCCGCTGCCGGCACTGCTGATGGCCGGACCGCTGTTCATTCCCATGGCAGCGGCGTTCGGGATCAATCCCGTCCATCTCGGCGTGGTGATGACCGCCAACCTGGCGATCGCCTTGTATACCCCGCCGGTGGGAGGCACCCTGTTCGTCGCCGCCAAGCTCGCAAAGGCCAGCATCGCCGAAATCACCCGCCATCTCTGGCTGCTGATGGGCGCGACCTTCTTCGTCACGCTCTTGCTGACCTACTATCCGCCGCTCACGCAGTGGCTCCCGCAGCTGGTGATTTCGCTCACCAACTGAACCGGGGTCGGCAGCCGAGACGTCTGGCTGCCGACCTGCACATTCCTCGCTGTCGCGCCGGACGGCGAGCGACCCGGCGATGGCGAGGGTCGCGCAAGGACCGATGGCAAAGCCCCGAGGCGATGGACGAATGGGACGCACGGACATGGTCACGATATCCCTGCGTGGCGAGGACATTCTTCTCGACGGAGTTCCGACCTATCCAGGCAGGTTCTGGAAGGGGCAGCGCGTCGAAGGCCAACTCATATCGATGCGCATGGTCAATGCGATCTTCGATGACCTGAATCCGGAAACCCGGGCGCCCTGGATCTACCCGGACACGAGAACATGGGACCCCGAGCGGAACGTCACCGAGTTCCTCGGCATGCTGCTGGCCTACCGGCGGTTCGGCGTCCTGGGTGTCACGATCAATCTGCAGGGCGGATCGCCGGAAGGCTATTGCGAAATCCAGCCCTGGATCAACACGGCCTTTACGGCCTATGGCGAGTTGCGGGACGCCTATATGGATCGCTTCGATCGCGCGCTGAAGCGGCTCGATGAGCTCGGCATGATCGCGATCGTCGGTCTCTTCTACCACCTCCAGGATCTGCGGCTGGTCGCCAATGAAATGGTTATGCGACACTGGAGTCGATGGGCTCACGCTCCTTCGCCGTGAGGGCTCGCTCAGCCCCGATCGACCCGGGCGGCAGATGCAGCTTCGCAGGTCCAGCCTCGCCGAAACTCGCCACGGTTGGTGCGGAGCATTCCCGTTGCATCTCTTGCGCGCAGTTGGCTGGCGGGCGGCGGGTAGCGGGGCGCGGTGGAGAGGCAGAGGAGGGTGAGAGATCCGCGACGGGTCTGGAGGTCCGGCGGGAGATTCCGGTCCGCCCGTCACGGAGATGCCACCATGGCGAAGACCACGTTCAAGCCTCATCTCAATCCCTCGAAGAACAACCGCGTCGGCTCACCCACTGCGGGAGAGCCGTCATGACTTTCGGAGCAACGGTCACCGACCAGGAGTATTCTCGCCTCGCGCCCATCGAGCGGGAACTGGCGACGGCATTCGCCGCCGAACGTGGATACGCGCAGCCCACGGCCAAGCAGCCGGCATCAGAGCGCAGCGCCGTCGCCATCGACCTCGGACTATCCGATCTCGGTGGCATGATCCGTCTGGATCTCGAGAAGATCCTCGATGGCCGTCTGCTCGTCCAGGGCACATCCGGGGCCGGCAAGAGCTGGACATTGCGACGCATCCTCGAACAGACGCACGGCCACGTGCAGCAGATCGTGATCGATCCCGAGGGTGAGTTCGTCTCGCTGGCGCGGCGTTTCGACTTCCCCGTCCTCGACGGCGCTCGGCTCGACGCCGCAGCTCTTGCGATCGCCGCGACCCGCGCCCGGGAGCATCGCCTGTCGCTGTTGCTCGATCTCTCGCAGATCGACCGGGAAGCCCAGATGCAGCATGTCACGGCGTTCGTCGGTGCGCTGATCGCCGCACCGCGCGAACACTGGCACCCCCTGCTGATCGCAATCGACGAGGCTCATCTGTTCGCTCCATTCGGAGGTGCGGGACTGGCCGCGACCTCTGTCCGGCAAGCGGCGACGCAGACGATCACCGATCTAATGAGCCGCGGCCGCAAGCGCGGTCTCGCCAGCGTCCTTGCTACGCAACGTATCGCCCGGCTCGCGAAATCGGTCTCTTCGGAGGTCCTCAATTTCCTGATCGGCCTCAATACGCTCGACATCGATATTCGACGCGCCGCCGAAACCATCGGGTGGGATGCGAGCAAAGCGTTCGATCGGCTGCCATTGCTTCTGCCCGGCGATTTCGTGGCGTCCGGGCCGGCATTCTCTCGCGCGCCGGCGATGCTGCGCATCGGCCCTGTCGAAACCCGCCACATCGGAGCACGGCCGGAGATCGCGACGCCGTCGCCGATCAGCACCGAGGACGCCGTCCGCCTGCTCGACCTCGACGAACTCCAGGCGGTCTCCGAAGCTGACGGCGAGGCTCGATCCGACATGAGTTTGCCCGCCGGCGCGCGCTCGGTGCGTGCCTTCATCCGGGAGGCCGCTTTCGCCGACGCCGGCCGGGTCTGGGAGGTCCTAGCGCCGCTCGTACCGCAGGGCGCGGCGGTCGCTGACCTCGCCGATTATCTCGGCATCGATTCCGGCCGCGTCAGTGCCGCGCTCGCCCTGCTCGACACCTGCGGCGCCATCGACATCGACGATGTGCACGATGGCCGCGCCGTGCGGATCGCGAAAGGAATGGCGCCGTGAGCCTCAAACCCGTCTCCTTCGCAAAGCCCCGCCGCCACGAACCCCGTCTTTCCGTTCCCTACGTCCCGGGCAAGCGCGACAAGCGCTTCTGGACCGAGACGGAAAACGAAGTCCTCCGGCGCTATTTCCCCGATGGCGGGGCCGCAGCCTGCCTCGCCAGGCTCGCCGAGCACCGCACGCTTGCCGGCGTCTACGGGCAGGCACAGAAGCTCGGCCTGAAAGCGAGCACCTCGCCAGCGGCGCGGCAGCGCCACCGCACCAGTCCGGAACTCGATCAGCTGATCCGCGACGGATGGATCGACATGGATCCCAGCCGAAAGGGCGCCGTTTCGGATCTCGCCACCCGCCTCGATGTTCCCCGCTGGTGGCTGACCAAGCGCTTGACGATCCTCGGCTTGACCGTCCGGCATAAAAAAGAGCCGCGATGGACGGTAGCCGAGGATGCCCTGATGAGCAGTGTCCCGCTTCATCAGCCGGACAAGGCCGCGGCCATCTTCCGTGAGCACGGCTTCCGGCGCTCGCCGACGGCAATCGTCGTCCGGGCGAAGCGGCTTTCTCTCTCCCGGCGAGCGACCCGGCCCGAGCTCTCGGCAACGCAAGCCGCGGCGATCCTCGGCGTCGACGGCAAGTTCGTGACTGCGCGTATTCTCGCGGGCGATCTGCCGGCCGAAAAGCGAGGCGACAGGCGGCTTTCACAGCAGGGCGGCAGTTCCTGGGACATCGAGCCTGTCGCCCTTCGGCGATGGATCATCGACAACCTCGAGGTCGTCGATCTTCGGAAGGTCGACAAGATCCCTTTCGTCCTTCTGATCGCGGGCGAGTGCTCGTGAGACACGTCATCGAGCTGTTGGCCGAGCTCGGAGGCGACCATCGCTCTTCCTGGGCTCCTCGCGACGAACTTGTCCCCGCCCCGATCGCCGAAGGCAGCTCTGCCGCCTGACGTAACCCAACAATTCCTTCAACCCCCGCGCCCGGCATCGCTTCGCGATCGCCGGGCGCATCCGTTTCAGGGAGATCCCGATGTTCGACTGGACGAAATCCTGTTCCTACGACGACGCGCAAAAGCGGCGCTTCCATGCAACCGCCCGTTCGCGCGTGAAGCAGCTCGCCGCCGAGCTGGGCCTGCCCCCCGGCTCCTACGATATCCGCGCCAATAAGGGTGGCATCGCCGTCTCGGGCGAGATCACCCTCCATCATGACGCAGCCTATGTGCAGGTCGCGCAATACGGCCTGTCCTCAGGACACGGCATCCTGATCCGATCCTGCAAGGGCAGGCGCGATTTCATCGGTGGTCCCAACACCTTCGCGCCGCTCGCGCTGCTGGACGATATCCCGGCCCTCGCCGCCAGGGTTCGCAGCATCACCGGCGTCGGCAAGCCGACGCCGACCAACGCGCACGCGGCCTGACGCTTCATCGCGCCAAGGCCGGGCCTGTCCGGACCTTCCTCACCTTCACAAATTGCAAGAGGTCGTCATGCCCACCTATCGGCTTGGCTCCAATGAGCTCGTCCACGCTCCAGGCGTGATCGCCTGGGCCATCAATGGCTACGCCTTCGAACACGATCGAGCGGCTCTGCGCCGCGTCGTCGTCGACGGCTGGCCGGGCGTCCCCGCCGCGGCCGTCGATCAGCTCTTATCCAGGGCGGTTCCTCATAGGATCGACGGCGAAACCGTCGTCTTCACCGTTGCCGAGCCCGCACCACCTCCGTCTCCGGTCGAGGAGGCATGATCATGCTCGGCACCTATCGTCGGCTCAACCTCCACGTCCTCGCGCCGTGGCGCAACGTGGTGCGCGCCGCGCACAACAAGCTCGATCCCGCCTCGCGACGCGATCCCGACAGGCGCGAAGCTCGCAAGAGCTTCTATCGTCAGATGCTGAAGCATCACCGCGACGCACAGCAGATCGTTCATCGCTTTCGGCTCTGACGCCGCAGCACACCCGCCACCTCGCCGATCCAGCTCCATGCCCGCAAGGGCATGGACGGTCGGTGCGCGCCTGCGAGGCAGGCAGACATCCGAGGGCATGCCATGACGACCGATCGACCTTTTCGGAAGATTTTCCCGACTCCCACTGGCGCCCAGCAAATGTATCAGCTCTTGGGCCTTGGAGAGGATCCGCCTATCGAGCAACGCCTCTCCGATGACACCTGTTCAGCAGGGTGGTTCGAGGTAACGGAGGATTGCTACCAGTTCGCGCGCATGATCTGGGGGCCGCTCTTCTCGCGCCCGGGCATGTTCGCCGTCACCAAGCGCGGGACCATTGCCTCGATCTTCTTCGAAATCACCGTCCGCGGACGGCGCCGATGGTTCCACGGCTATTGCGATCTCTCCGACCCCCAGAGCCCGGAGCGCATGCGCGCCGCGATCATCGCCTTCGAGACGCGGGCTTTTGACAGCATGACGCGCGCCGAAAAGCTTGAGGCAATCTGGGCATGGGCACCCGACGATTTCAAAGGGATCGCCGGCGCTGTGGATCCCAAAGCCTGGCCCACTGAACATCTCGGCAAACGCACCATCCTGGTGAACGGTGGAGCCCTCGGCACGGTCCTGAAGCTGCTCGAGCAGCTGACCGACGCCGAAATCGAAGAGAAGCTGGCGCCCCAGGCGAGGTGGAACGCCTCGGATGACGATGCCCCGGCCTGAAGGCCGCAAGGGTCCACGCCTCGGCTGACACCACGAATGGCCCGAGCGTCATGGGTCTGGCGTGCAGGTCGGCTGCGGGCCGGCGTCGCGAGAGGCGGAGGTGGGCTGGGGAGGGGCGGGCGCTGGGCTGGAGAGCGCGCCACTGAGAGATCGTTCGCGATCCCGGCCTCCATGGGACTCCAGCCGAGTCCGACCACCCCAAAATCAGGAGAACTCCATGTTCACGTTCCCGCTTGCCGCGGTGCGCGCGGTCATCGCGCGTGGCGAATCGGATGCTGCCGCCAATGGCGGCTTTCGCGATCCCCATGGCGGTCTCGTGCCCGGAAAGGGCCTACGACCCGGCCTTTGGCTCGTCGGAGATCAGAGTGTGTATCTGATCTCGAATGGTCGTCTTCCGGACGATGGCAAAGCACTGGTCTGCTACGCCGATCAGTGCAATCCAAGCACCAATCCGGATTGGTTCGAATACAAGACTCGCTACTTCGGCGGGGATGACGGCGTCGAGTTCATCGCAGCCGAAGAAATCCTCCCCGTTGCCGATCAGCGAGACGCCGCCACCCATCTGCGCCTCGACCTAGACGAGAACAGCATCGGGATCAGCGTCATCGTCAAGCACTGACACCTTTCTTCAGCTCAATCCGCCGCCCCGCCTTCGCGCGGGGTTTTTGCGTTTTTTCGACCAGGAGAACCGATCATGCCGCACTTCACCATCGAAACCACCTATCTCCTGCCCGTTTACCGCCAGCGAAGCTACGAGGCGCCGAGCCTGGCCGAGGCCTGCCGGCTCTCCATCGAGGACGACGACTGGGACGGCTCGAAGCAGGATCACGAATCCGCCGGCGACACCTATGTCAGCGACATCTGGGCCGGCCCTGACGTCGCGGATCGCGGCGAGCCTGTTCCGATCCCGAGCCAATGCCGCGATACGGTTCAGCGCCAGGTCGAGCATTTCGGCGAGCTCCTGACCCAACTCGCCATTCCCGCGCAGCCCATGGGCATCTCAGCGGTCGACTTCCAGCGCTGGCTACCGAACGCACAGGCCGCCGTCGCCAAGGCCAGAGCCATTCTCGAGGGACGGCGCGATCCAGACGACGTCACCGCCTGAATCCACCTGCGATTGACCCCACAACGCCCGGCCCCGTGCCGGGCTTTCTCATTTTTGGGAGCCAGCCATGGCCGATTACAATTCCCCGACCGTCATCACGCCGACAATCCCCGTCTCAGACATGACGGAGCTCGAGCGCCTCATCCTGACGACCATGTTCGACCATGAATATGACGGGGACCGGATCTATTTTTTCAGCAACATCGGGCCAAGCGAGATCATCTCGATCGATCGCGATGACCTGCTCGGCGCTCTCGAGCGCTCGGTGACGACACCCGGCGGCACTGCTTTGAGCCTCGCGATCGCCGCGCTTCGCCGCGAAGATCGGGAGGTCGATGCGACCTATCTCGACATTGATGTGTCCGAGACGCCGTGGACGTCGATCCTTCACGACATCGTCTGGCGTTCTTCGCTGCTCGACGAGATCGTGGTGACGACCTGCTTCACCTGCACGCGGATGCGCTCGGACGGCTTTGGGGGTTCGGTGACGCGGATCACCCCCGAAGGAATCTCAAGCCGGTCCACCCTTGAGATGCTTGCGGCGTTGCGGGCCGACTGGGAACGCCACGGGGCCGAGAACGTGGCGCATTGCGACCATGACGCGCGCGCCCCTTGGCCCAGTCGCGATCCCATCACGCGCATGGTGCTGGCGATCGACGAGCAGGCGCGGAATCCCAATCCGTTCGCCACCTACCTCCTGGACCGCGGCGACACCAATTCCCTGGCCACGATCAGGCGTTTCGTCGCCTCTTTCCGCGACCCGCGCGATGCACTCCGCGTCGCGACTGGCGCTGAGCTCGAGGCGGCGCTTTGCGTCTGGGAGGCGATGCTGGAGCTGCGCCGCATCCATGAAGACGAGGCCAACCGCGATCCCGTTCATGAGAGCATCCACGAGATGCTGAACGTCTGGGATGCGATCGGCTCCCACCGGATGCGTCGTTTCGCACTCGACATCGCCGGCCTTGCGCTCCAGGTCTTCAGCGACCTCCAGCACGAAATCGCCGACACCGCCTGGGCCTTCGATTCCAACATCGTTCCGGCCGTTGTCGAAAATCTCGACTGGTCGTTCGATGGCCCGGAGCGCCGCGGTGAGCCGGAACTGTTTCTTCATGCCGTACTCGACACCCTTCGCAGAACACCATAGCGTCCGCTGAAGCAGTCAGGGAGCCGTCCATGAACGAGCCGACCCGCGCCGCCTTCGAGCGGCTGCTCAAGGTGGCGCGCAGCGACACGGGACAGGCCCACCGTGTCGCGGACTTCATCTTCGCCTGGTGGAATGCCGAGAGCCTCGGACGGTTCGATCTGGCAGACCTCTTCGCCGTCGACCTCGCCATCTCGCAGGATATGGCGACGGTCTTCTCCTATATGGCGAGCCGCTCCGTGGCCGAATATCCGGACCTCTACCGGGGAGAGATCGAGCAGTTGATCGCCCAATGGCGGCCGGAGATCTGGGCGAGGTCGAAGGAAGTCGCCTGACCGTACCGACGTCTGAGGGCTAGCGCGCCGGCAAGGCCGGCATGTCGCCATGTGCGGTCCGCCAGATCCAGCTGTCCATCTCGGGTCGGCTCGCGATCAGCTCCTCCAGCGCGGCGTCATAGGCGTCGTCGGCGCCGGCCGGCACGACGAACAGCGCCACCGGCCGTGGCCGATGCTGCATCAGGAGCGCGGCGACGATCGGCTGCTCGGCCGGTGCCGCGTAGCGTAATCCCTTGATGCTCTGTTCCCGGACCTTCGCCAGGGCCTCGACCAGGCGCTGCTCATGCGCGGATTCATAGGGAATCCAGTTCTCGGCCACAGCCATCAGCGCGATCTCCTCGACGATGGCGAGGCCGGCCGCGTTCATTCCGAACGTCGCGATCGCCATCAGATGCGAGGCGTCGTTCGCCGCCCACAGCGCGAGCTCGATCTCGAACCGAGTCTGCACCCGCTGCCAACTCTTCTCATCGAGGAGGAACGGGAATCCCGGCATGTGCTTCACGACGAGCCGGTGGCCGCCGCGTCCCGGCTGAAACTCCTTCACCTCGCCGACGACCAGCATCAGCTTGCGTGGCCCCGCCTTCTGCGGCTGGATCTCGCTCAGCTTCGCGGCGCGCCGCTGCTCGATCGCCTCCTTGTTCGCGGCGCGGAACGGCTCCGGCACCAGCAGCATGTCGCTCAGCGGGCCTCCCTTCACGATCATGGTCTGGCCGCCTCGATCAGGTGCCAGCGGATATTCCACCAGTGGCGCTTGTCGGCCCAGGCCGACGTCCATTTGGTCAGGCCCGCTTCGTTCCAGAGAAAATGCAGCAGGGCACGCAGCGACAGCCGACGCGCCTCGCTCTTCACCGAGCTCGTCTCGGCCGTGCCCGGCGTCGGCGCCGCCCGGCTACCCGTGCGCGTCAAGCTGAACTCCAGCCGCAGGGCCGCCATTCCCGTCGCCGGATCGAGCCGGATCGCGCTGCCCATCATCGGGCCAAGACCGGAGAGATCGATCGGCGGCTCGTAGGACTCGCAGGATGGATCATGCTGTCCGCCGGTCAGCGGCATGCGCTTGATGACGAGCTGCTCGCCGAGCGCGGCGACATACATCGGGATGCCCGGATTGCGGCACAGGCACAGTGGCCGCAATCGGTCACGATATGCACTCGAAAGAGCCGCCGGCAGAGCCGGATCGTCCTCATCGAGAATAGTGCCTGCGATCTCGAACCGGCGCATTCCGCTCCGCTCCCCGGAAACGCCGAATCTTCCCCGACCAAGCCCGTCAGGGCAACCGGTCATTTGTGACGGGTTGCGCCGCCCAGCGCGCAAGAGTCGGAGCTGGGTCGGGAAGGGCTCGGCGGCGCGGCAGGAAAGAGGGCGCTCCTGCGCGGCCGGCGGGCAGGCGCCCGCCTGATGGGCCCTCCGCTCCTACGCCTTCGCTGAAGGCTTTTCCCTGCTTCTCGCTCACCTGTTCAGAAAGGTCTGACCCATGCCCGTTTTCACGACGAAGGAAGAATATTTCTACGCCGAATGCCTGCCCATCACGATCTACCGTGAGGGCGAACCCTTCGCGGCCGTCATCGGGGACGGCATTCCTGGCGAGCCTGCAACGGAAACCGACAAGGCGCGCGCCGCGCAGATCCGCGACGCGTTGGCAGCGAGCGAGCCCACGGTCGGCTCCTTCCACGGCGCGAGCATTGCGGAGCAGGTCCGGCTTGCCTCGTCACTCGCCGGAACAGAGGATGAAGGCGGGCGGCAGGATCTGCGCGACATCATCGCCTATTTGGGCCGGCGCGCATCGGTCCAGCAGAACGCGCTCGCCTCGCTCGCCATCGTGGCTGGCGAGATCGTCTTTGGAGACGGTACGGATGCCAGTCAGCAGAGGGCCATCGACCATGCGGTCGCGGCCCTCAAGGTCCACGGCATCACGCGGGACGTCTGGGCGCTGGCGCTGGCGGGCGAGCCACCCAAGCCCGACCCGCTGCGCGACGCCGCCAGGGATATGCTGGCAGCGCTGAAGAAGCGCTCCGCACAAATGGAGCAATTCCACAGGCGGCTTTCGCCCGCTGATAGGCTGGGCGGCTATGGCGTCCTCTTGAAAGCCTGGATGGACGAAGACGGAGCCCTCATCGCCCGCGCCGAAGCCAGCGGGATGGCGGACGCGTCGGAGAAGAATTCCCAGCCGGCCGACTTCGAGCAGCGCCGCGACGGGTGGCTCATCGCCTTCATCCCGATCAGTTCGGCAGCGCGACAATGGAGCATCGATGCCGGTCCGAAAAACGCGCGCTGGGAACACCAGCGCTGGTATGCCGCTCGTCGCGATGCGCCTACGACGCGACGCGAGATCGAAGCCGAAGGCTTCACGGTGCGGGATGCCTGAGGCGATGCCGTTTTTCCACCCCACATGCACCGATGTCGAAAAGATCGTCGCGTTGCCTCGTCCCTGCTTCGGAGCCCAGATAGGGCGAAGACGATCACCATCAGGCGAGACCGTGGTCCCGGAAGGCGAGGAATCATGCCGATAGTCAGCATTGCGTATCGCCGCAAGACGAACGAGATCCGGGAAGGGTCTGTCGAGATCACCGTCGACGAGGAGGTCGCCGATACCCTGCGCCAGGGTAAGAACATGGAAGCCTGGGCCATCTTCACGATGGTCGGGCAGGTCAAAAACTGGCGGACCGTCCCGAGCGCGCTTCAGCCCGATCTCGAATTCGTCGCCAGGATCGATGGCGTCGACGTCAAGGCAGAGGCGCCGCCCAAGCCGATGCGCAGGGAGCCGCGCGAGATCGCGGCTCGCGCATTGTGCCGCCGTGCCGGCCATCCCGAGAACACGAAATTCCAGGGCAAACCGATGTGGATGAGCTTTCTGGCCGATGCCGACGCCGTCATCGCCGCGCTCGACAGCACGGGATGAGACGGCGGAATGCCGACGAAGGAGCTGGCCGCGTCGCCAGTGAGCCAAATCCTGCCTCCGTCACCGGACTTGGGCGGCTTTGTAGACCTCCGAGCGCTCGCGCTTGCCCACGGCGATGACGAGCACGACGACTTCGGCGTCGCGTACCTCGTAAACCAGCCGATAGCCGCTGCTGCGCAGCTTGATCTTGTAGCGATCCTTGCTGCCATGCAGCTTTGCCGACGGGATGCGGGGCGTCTCCAGCCGTTCAGCGAGCTTCTTCTTGAACTGGGAGCGGGTATTGGCGTCGAGCTTGCGCCATTCCTTCTCGGCTTCGACCAGGAATTTGAGCTTATAGCTCATCAAGGCTGACCTCGATCGCCTTCTGTCCCTTGCGGGCATCCGCGATCGCGTTCAGCTCGATATCTTCCAGACGGTCCATCAAGGCCTCAAAAGCGCGGGCCGGCACGCAATAGAACGCCGGTTCATTGCGATTGAGGATCGCGACGGGAAAGCCCTCGCCGGCCGCGACGGTTCCCATGGGATTGCGCTTCAATTCCGAAACGCTGGCCGTGACCTCCGCCAGGATTGTGTGGGGCATCGCGATCTCCTCAAACAGAGCACCATAAATAGCACTCGGAACAGGGCTCTTCAAGGCTCTCTCGTATCGCCGGCCCGCCGCCGGCGCCCTGCTGCTGGATAGAGACCGAGGAGGGTCGATGCGTGAACACGCAGTGCGGACGCGAGAGCTGTCCGGTATCCAACAGGAGATTGTCCCCATGCGCTTCCGCCACTGGCATCGCCCGGAACCCTATGCCGACACATCGCGAAAGCGGGCTGCCTTTCATCGCAAGCAGCGCCTCGAGCGCGAGGCACTGCCACTTTTCGCCGATCAGATCGCCTCGACCCAGCATGATGTTGACGAAGAAATGGCGCGCCGCGCCATCTGGTGGGGCGAGTTCGAGCGCGAGCGCCGCGATGAACGGGCGGCCTGGTGGCGCAAGGGGCGGGCGCGGCTGTTCGCCATGCCGGATGGTTTGCGTGCCCGTGTCCGAACCGTCTGGCGAAGCTGTCCTTATCCCGCCGATCCGGCGAGCTTTGCCGATTTCCTCCATCAGATCGTGATCGGCAGGCTCGATCCCGACAATCCGCCCTGGGCCTTTCGGCCTGCGCTCAACCCCCGCGTCACCCGTGATCCGCAGAGCTTCGAGCAAGCCTTCCGCCAGATCGGCCGCAAGCAGGGTTCCGGCGGGACGACACCACCCGAGGAGCTGCTGTTCTGCGGCAATCTCGGCGCCGGCATCTTGTTTCTGTCGGTCCAGTTGCGGCCGATTGATCAAGCGCGTGGCCTCTGCCCCGATCATCGGCTGCACGGTTCTCATCTCCGGCGGGCAAGCCACTGGCTGGACGTCGAGGTCACCGGCCGCTGCTGCGATGCCGAGCTCGCCTTGATCGAGCGGCTCGCCCAGGCCGGAAACCCACGGCCGGTCATTGCTCGACGAGCAGCTTCATGGGCAGCGCGCTTACCGGAAGATGGCGAGCGCGACGACGTTCGGGACGCTTGCCGGCCGCCATGACGATCCTCCCTAGAAGATCGAGCGACAGATCCGCGCAATCGTCGCGCGCCAGCGCAGATTCAGCGTCGAGCCGGGCGGCTGCGCTCCGTCCGTTCGCGTTGGCGCGCGACGGGGAGCGAGAGGGCGAAAGGGCGTTGCCCGGCGGGTTTTGCGGTTCGGAGAGAGGTCTCCGGCGCCCGTCATGGAGGTTCCAGCCATGAACACGCAGGTTCTCGATGCCCGTCCGCAGACCGGCGGGGGGTACAAGGTCGATGTGTCCCGCGGCGAGCGCATCGGCCGTGTTTCGTCCGAATGGTTCTCGCGCCCGGACGACGAACGCTTCCTGTCGCTCGGCGACCTCGCGCGCATGGTCGGCGCCCGTTCCGAGCGCAGTCGCACGCGCACCGTCGAGAGCGCGCGGATTCATGTCGAAGCCAGCCGCAACGATCCCGAACGCATCACGCTGATGCTGCCGGGGGCCGAGGCTCCGGCAGCGCCGACGCATTGGAGTTTCGGTCAGCTCGCAAGCCTCGTCGGCGCGCCGGCCGCCTATCTGCGTCAGCTCCCCGCGCCGCTTGCCGGCATCAACCTGCAATATGGCCTCACCAACCATCGCGCGGAGCAGGTCAAGACCTTCGAGGCCGACGACGGCCGGGTCGAGCTGCGCGCCGTGACCGGCGTGGACTATGGCCGCATCTTCGACCACGAACTGGTCGAGGCCGTCCAGCGCATCGCCGGGAACGGCACTGGCGACACCCGCTGGAAAGTCCCCGGCGTGCTCGACTGGTCCACCGGCGTCTACAATCCCGGCGTCGACATCACCAAGGACACGACGACGCTCTACGCTTCGGATCGTGATGTTTTCGTGTTCCTCGTCGACGATCTCAACCCGATCGAGGCTGGTCGCCTCCCCGATGGTTCACCCGATCTGTATTTCCGTGGCTTCTACTGCTGGAATTCCGAAGTCGGCGCAAAGACACTCGGGATCGCCAGCTTTTATCTGCGCGCAGTCTGCCAGAATCGCAATCTCTGGGGCGTCGAAGACTTCGAGGAAATCACCATTCGTCACTCGAAATACGCTGCCTCCCGTTTCGCGCACGAGGCCGCGCCTGCGCTGCTCAACTTCGCCAATTCCTCGCCGATGCCCTTCATCAACGGCATCAAGGCGTCCCGCGAGCGGATCGTCGCGCGCAGCGACGAGGACCGGACCGATTTCCTCCGTGCCCGTGGCTTCTCCAAGGCTGAGACGGCGAAGATCATCGACCGGGTGCTGCACGAAGAAGGCCGTCCGCCCGAGTCGATCTTCGACTTCGTCCAGGGCATCACGGCCTTCGCCCGCGACAAGACCCATCAGGATGCCCGCCTCGATCTGGAGAGCAAAGCCAAGAAGCTGCTCGATCGCGCGGCCTGATCTCCGGTGGCGACACCTGTCGCCACCGCATCCTTCCGCTCCGTCCGGCGTGCGGCGCTGCCCCTTCAGAGGAAGAGGGCGGCGCTTCGCGTCGTGACGGTTTTTCGGTCCGGGAGATTGGCTCCCGGACGGCCGTCATGGAGTGGACCACCATGGCGAAAGCTGCTGCCAGAAAGAAGGCCAGGACCACCGCGGTTGCGATGATCGAGTTCTCCCGGTCTCGCGACATCCCTTTCAACCGGATCAGGCTGTCGGACAGCAATGTCCGCGAGATCGACGTCGAGGACGGGCTCGACGAACTCACCCATGATATCGATCACCGGGAAGATCTCGTCATGGGCCTCAACGTCCGCGCGATTCTCGATACCGAAGGCAACGAGACCGGCGACTTCGAGACGCCGGCCGGCGGCCGCCGTTTCCGCGCGATTGCGCGGCTCGTCGAAGCCGGACGCTTCCCCGCCGATGGGCTCGTGCCCTGCCTGGTCAAGAAGGCCAACGCCAAGACCTCGGCGGTCGACGACTCGCTCGCGGAAAACATCGTCCGCCTCGCGCTCCATCCCCTCGACCAGTTCAAGGCGTTCAAGCGCATGGTCGATGACGGCATGTCGAAGGAGGAAATCGCGGACGCGTATCGCACGACGGCGCGCTACGTCACGCAGCGCCTGCGTCTTGCCGCGGTCTCGCCCGCCCTGCTCGAGATCTATGCCCGCAACGATATGACCTTGGCGGAATTGGAGGCCTTCACCGTCAATCCCGACCACGCGCGGCAGGAACAGGTCTGGGATCGGATCAGCGATTCCTGGCGCCGGGAGCCGTGGCAGATCCGCAAGATGCTGACGGAGACGACGGTCCCGGCAAGCGACAAGCGGGCTCGCTTCATCGGCCTCGACGCCTATGAGGCCGCTGGCGGTCCGGTCCTGCGCGACCTGTTCTCGGACGACGACAGCGGCTGGCTGCAGGACGTCGCCCTCCTCGATCGTCTCGTTGGCGAGAAGCTCAAGGTCATGGCCGACGAGGTCGCCGAGCAGGGCTGGAAGTGGATCGCTGCAGCCGTCGAGCTGCCCTATGGCCACGCCAATGGACTTCGCAGGATCGCGGCGCTGACGGAGGAACTCACCGAGCAGGAGCGGGAAGACCGCGAGGCGCTGCGGAGCGAGCATGACGAGCTCGAGGCCGAATATCGTGGCGCGGACGAGTTGCCCGAGGAGGTCGACCAGCGGCTCAGCGAAATCGAAACCCTGCTTTCGACCTTCGAGAATCGGCCGACGACCTACGATCCGGCCGAGATCGCGCGCGCCGGCGTCTTCCTCGGCATCGACCGTGACGGCAAGCTGATCGTCGATCGCGGCTACGTTCGTCCGGAGGACGAGGCACCGGTCGCCGCCGAAACCGAAGACGGCGATGGCGAGACCGAGGAGGACGGCTCCAGCGGCGACGAGGACGGAAGCCCTACCCAGCGCACGGCGATCACGGTCGGCGGTGAACTGGTCGACCCCGAGGACGAAGACGAGGAGGACATCAAGCCGCTGCCCGATCGTCTGATCAGCGAGCTCACCGCGCATCGAACGCTCGCACTGCAGGAAGCGCTGGCCAACAAACCTCATGTCGCCATGACCGCGCTCCTGCATCGGCTGGTGATGCAGCGCTATCACTTCGCAGCGCCGAAGGGCTGCATGGAGATCTCGGTCGGTCAGCAATACTTCTCCGCCCAGGGCGCCGATCTGAAGGACTCGCCTTCGGCGAAGGCGAGAACCGAGCGCAGCGATGCCTGGGAGGCTGATTTCCCGAGAGACGAAGCCGCACTCTGGGACTGGATCGCTGCTCTCGACGAGGTCAGCCGCATGGCGCTTCTCGCCCACTGCGTCAGCTATGGGGTCAATGCGCTTTATGAGCGTCCCAACCCTCAGAGCAGCTCTGGCATCAGTCAGCACACCCTCGATTGCCGGCTCGCCGCAGCCGATCGCCTCGCCCGGGCCACCGGCTTCGACATGGTGCATGACGCCGGCTGGAGGCCGACCGTCGACAATTATCTCGGCCGGGTTACCAAGGCTCGTATTCTTGCCGCCGTCCGTGAAGGCGCCGGCGACCGGGCTGCGCAGCTCATCGAGCACCTGAAGAAGGGCGACATGGCCAAGGAGGCCGAGCGTCTCCTGGCCGGCACCGGCTGGCTGCCCGAGCCGCTGCGCACGCCCGATCTCGATGACGAAGAGGCGCCGGCCGACGCAGATTCCGATGTGGACGCGCTGCCCGAATTCCTCGCCGGCGACGACGAGGACGGCACCACCACGGCCGAGGACCATCCTCTCGCTGCTGCCGAATAGTCCTCGACGGGGCGGCTCAGGTCGCCCCGTCCGTTCCCATCCTCATGCAATCGCCCCGGCCAACTCGGCCGGGGCGTTTTCCATTCTGGAGACACGTTCATGTCCGCATCCCTCATATTCGACATTGCCCCTCTCGGTTCACTGGTCAGCTACAGCGACGGGAGCCCCAAACCGCCGACCCGCTTCACCAAGAAGCTCGCCGCATGGGAACGGCGTAACGGCGTTGGTCGCCTCGTGCGCAAGGTGCCGGAGCGCGAGCGTCCGACCTACACCGCGCCGCCGTGCTTCACCTTGAACGAAGGCAGCTTCGGGCAGGACGGGCTCACCGTTATGACCGTGATCCGGACCTACGGGATCGACAGCGACCTGACCTTCCGCGTCGTGGAGCGTCCCCGCATCGGCCAGATCCGGATTGTCCAGACTCTGGGCGAGAGCGATGAGCTGTTGCATCTAGCCGAAGATCGGGAGGCCGCCGAACTCTGGCTTGCGAAGAACGGCTACCGCAACGCCCGCCTCGAACCGGTTTGTCCGAATGAAGTCGGCGCCGATGTCGTCGAAGGCAGAGCAACATGACAGATCCGATGACGCCGACGCCATGAACAACCTCACATTCTGAAGATGCCCGGCCTCACGACGAGCGCCGGGCATTTTTTTGTCTGCATCGCAGAGATCCGGCCGGCAGGTGGCAGGGCCGGTCGGGCGGCGCTGTTCCGCCGGCTTGGCGTCCGGCGGCCCGTCCCGTCGCGGCCACGCGGAGGAAGAGGAGGGCGCTCCCAAGGCGGCCCGGACGGTGGAAGTGAGAGCGCTTGTCCGGGGCCGATTCCCTCTCTCTTGTTGGAGAACTGCCATGACCCGTCAGAGCAATACGAGGCCCAACGCCACGCTGGTCCCGGATGACCGGCGCTGCGCGTTCCTGCCGACCCTGTTCGGCGTTCCCATGTTCATCATCGCCGAAAACACCGTCTACGCGATGATGGAGCGTCTGAGCCCGCAAGATTATGGCGGCGGGCACTGGGACTTCTACGAGGATCGTGGCCGACCGCTCTTCCTCGCACCGACATCGAAGCCTCGGTTCCGGATTGCCGGCGAGATCACTTGCTTCCAGGGTGAGGTGTCAGCCGGAGCGGCCGGGATCATCGCGACGCTTTTCGCATTTTCACATCTTTCTTTCCAATATCGGTCCGATCGGCTCGCCGACGGCTATAGCCACCTTCATCGCTATGTCGGCGGCCATCCAGAAGCGTCGGAGATCTATCAGGCGATCGATTGAGCCGCGAAAGCGCCCCATCCCCCGAGGGGCGCCATTCGCCTCCCGGCCGGTCGAGGGAGGAGAGAAGGAGCAACGCTGTTCGGCCGTGACGGGCCGTTGTGCGGAGGAGCCACTTCCGCAGCCCGTCGCGGAGCATCCGTGATGAACGCCCATTCTCGACCTGCATGTCCCGTCACGGCGTCGCGAAGGCTCGATTCCAGCCCGATCGCCGTCGGCAGATTCCCGCTGCGGATCGCCTGCCTCGGTGAAGCCCGATATCTCGACGGCGATCCGACGTCTTGCTCTTACGAAGCGCCACGCATCTTCGAACTAGCGCATGCGGATACGCTCGCAGGCGCCATCGCTGCCATCGAACGCTTGGCCCGGCAGGATAGGCTCTTCATCCGTGACGACAGCGCTATCGGCTTCAAAGCGCGGTTGTTCATCGTCCGCGATGATGACGATTGTCAGGTGCTCGCCGGCGAGCCCGATGCCGACGGCATAAGATGGTGCGAGCCGGTTGCGTCCGACGGTGAAGCCCGGTTCGTCGTCGCCCAGGCGTGCCGGCTGCGCGCTGCAGCGACCGGCAAGGCCGAGGCGGACCTTAACGCTGAAGCGCGCGCGCTGCGTTTCAGCGCCAGCGTGCTCGAGGGACGCCTCGTTCACGCCGTCTGGCGCGAGGCCGCAAGAGCTGCGTTGCCGCGCGCCGCATAGCCCTCGTAGCAGTCCTCATCCCATCGCGCCGGATCAGCCCGGTTGATGCCCATTCACCTGGTCCGCCGTCGCGAGGCAGCGGGCCATTTTCGGATTCAGGACAATATCATGGCCATTCCCGATCCCGTTCGCACCAACTTCAACACGCTGCTGCGCGCGGCACGCGAGGGCAAACTCGCGCTCATGGAGTGCCTGGATGCCGTCACCCGCGAGCGTCGCTTTGTCGTCTGTGCCGTCGGCCCCGCTGACGACGGCGCTTTCGTCATGACACCGTTCGGCCACCTCGCCGACGGCAATCCTTACGACGCCTACCTCCCTCCCGATCCCGACGATCCAGGCGGATTCATCGAGAACCCGTCATCGCCATAGAGAAAATCCTGGCTGCGAGCGGCGGCCGGTCCCCGCCATGCCTTGGCTGCTCCCGTCGCTCCGACCTTCTCCATCGGGGCGCGCCGGCCCTCGATACCGGCCACCAGCGCGATCGCGACCAGGCGCACGATCTCTTGGCCACGGCGAGTCAGAATGACTTCGTCCCCGGCTTCGGCACGTCGCACCAGCTCGCTGAGCTACCCCCTGGCCCCGCTGATGGACACGCACATCGCGGTAGCACCTTCGCGGTTTTTTCAGCGCGTTCCGCCGCAAGGGATGGTCCAGGTCATTGGCGAGGCGAGAGGAGGAGAGGGGCCGGGGCGGGCATGAGCCCGTCCGGTCCGAGAGAGCGCCGGCGGGTCCGGCCGTTTCCGCTCTCGCGAGGATCTCCCCATGAACGCTCTGCCTCCCGTGGCCGACGCACGCTCGGCTGCGCCGGTCGACCCTGCCGCGGTTGTCCATGCCGCGGCCATTCTGCTCCTGCCGCACATCGAACGCGGCGCACGCGTCGATGCTGCCATCCTGCGCAGCGCGATGGAAACCGCTTCCGGCGGATCCGATGCAGCCGGTCTCTGGGACTGGAAGGCGGCCTACGAGGCTTGCGAGGCGGCGACGGTCCTGTTTCTGCGAAAGTACGGCAAGGTGCTTTTGCGCAAAGCAGGCTCTCCGGCCGCGGCGCTGCCACTTCTCGGCAGGATCGCAAGGCTCTTGCCCACCCATACCCGCCGCTCCGAAGAGGTCCAGGCGTTCCAGCAGTTCTCGACGCCGATTCCGCTCGGCCTGGTCGCCGCGACGGCGGCCGCAATCACGCCTGCCGACCGCGTCCTGGAGCCATCCGCCGGGACCGGGCTCCTGGCGATCCTCGCCGAGATCGCCGGCGCTTCGCTCCTGCTGAACGAGCTGGCCGACACGCGCGCCGCGCTGCTCTCGAGCCTCTTTCCCGCCATAACCGTCACCCGTTTTGACGCCGCCCAGATCGACGATCATCTCGATCCGGCGGCGGTGCCGTCCGTCGTGCTGATGAACCCGCCATTCTCGGCGATGGCTCATGTCGAGGGGCGCGTGGCCGACGCCGCGTTTCGGCATGTCGCGTCCGCACTGGCTCGGCTGGCTCCCGGCGGGCGTCTCGTCACGATCACCGGCGCGAATCTCGATCCCGAAAGCCCGTCCTGGTCTTCCGCCTTCATCCGATTGCAGGAGCGCGGTCGCGTCGTCTTCTCCGCCGGGATCGATGGCGCGGTCTATGCGAAGCATGGCACGACCTTCCCCACGCGGCTGATCGTCATCGACAAGCTGCCCGCCGATGACCCCGCGGCTTTCCCGGTCTCGCCGGGCTCCGCGCCGGATGTGGCGACGCTGATGACCTGGCTCGGCACACATCTGCCGGCCCGCCCTCCGGTCGATCCATCCGGCCTCGTGCCCGCCTCTCCGCGCACGGTGCCAGGGTATCTCGCTCGCGCCGCCTCGGCCGCGCCGGCGCCCGCCAAGGCCTCGGTGATCGACGGGGTCGAGCTCGCCTATGACACCGTCGATTGGACAGCGCCCGAAGGGGCGCACCTGACCGATGCGATCTACGAGCCATACGCCCTGCAGGCGATCCGTATCCCCGGCGCCCAGGCCCATCCGACCAGGCTCGTGCAGTCGGCCGCGATGGCGTCAGTTGCGCCGCCGAAGCCGACCTATCGTCCGATGCTGCCGGCCAATCTCGTCAGCGACGGCCTTCTTTCCGACGCCCAGCTCGAAACACTCATCTATGCCGGCGAGGCCCATGGCGCGTTCCTCGCCGGCTCCTGGACTGTCGACGATACCTTCGACATCGTGAAGGCGGCCCCCGAAGGGGCTGCCGGCGCCGTAAGCTTCCGCCGCGGCTTCATGCTCGGCGACGGGACCGGCGCCGGCAAAGGCCGGCAGTCCGCCGGCATCATCCTGGATCAGTGGCTGCGCGGCCGCCGCAAGGCGGTGTGGATCTCGAAGTCGGACAAGCTCATCGAGGACGCGCAACGCGACTGGTCCGCGCTCGGCATGGAACGGCTGCTGATCACACCGCTTTCCCGGTTCCCGCAGGGCAAGCCGATCACGCTCACCGAGAGCATCCTGTTCACGACCTATGCCACGCTGCGCTCAGAGGAGCGCGGAGACAAGGCATCGCGCGTCAGGCAGATCGTCGAGTGGCTCGGCCCCGACTTCGACGGCGTCATCATCTTCGACGAGAGCCACGCCATGCAGAATGCTGCCGGCGGCAAAGGCGAGCGCGGCGATGTGGCCGCCTCGCAGCAGGGACGCGCGGGGCTTCGCCTCCAGCATGCCCTGCCGAAGGCACGCATCGTCTACGTCTCGGCGACCGGGGCGACGACGGTCCACAATCTCGCTTATGCCCAACGGCTTGGGCTATGGGGCGGCGAGGATTTCCCCTTCGCCACCCGCGCGGAATTCGTCGAAGCGATCGAGGCCGGCGGTGTTGCCGCGATGGAGGTCCTCGCCCGGGATCTCCGTGCGCTCGGCCTCTATACGGCCCGCAGTCTCTCCTATGACGGCGTCGAATACGAGCTCGTCGAGCATGAGCTGACCGACGAGCAGAGGCGCATCTACGACGCCTATGCCGGGGCTTTCCAGGTCATCCACAATCACCTCGAAGCCGCGATGCAGGCGGCGAACGTCACCGGCTCCTCCGGCACGCTGAACAGGCAGGCAAAATCCGCGGCCCGCTCGGCGTTCGAAAGCGCCAAGCAGCGCTTCTTCGGCCATCTGCTCACCAGCATGAAGACGCCGACGCTGATCCGCTCGATCGAGCGCGATCTCGAGGCGGGCCATGCCGCCGTCATCCAGATCGTCTCGACGGGAGAGGCGCTGATGGAGCGTCGCCTCGCCGAGATCCCGACCGAGGAATGGTCGGATGTGCGCGTCGACATCACCCCGCGGGAATATGTGCTCGACTATCTCGCCCATTCCTTCCCGGTCCAGCTCTACGAGCCCTACAGCAACGGTGACGGCAACATCTTCTCTCGTGCCGTGTTCCGCGATGGGCAGCCCGTCGAGAGCCGCGAGGCCGTGGCGCGCCGCGATGGCCTCATCGAGCATCTGGCCAGCCTGCCGCCGGTCCCCGGAGCGCTCGATCAGGTCGTTCAGCGCTTCGGCTCCGATCGCGTCGCCGAGGTCACGGGCCGCTCGCGCCGCATCGTCTGCAAACCGACCGCCGACGGACGGGGCCAGCGCTTCGTCGTCGAAAGCCGTGCCGGCTCAGCCAATCTCGCCGAGACGCAAGCCTTCATGGATGACCTGAAGAGCATCCTCATATTCTCGGACGCCGGGGGCACGGGCCGGAGTTATCATGCGGATCTCGCCGCCAGGAACCAGCGCCTGCGCGTCCATTATCTGCTTGAGCCCGGCTGGAAGGCCGACGCCGCGATCCAGGGGCTCGGCCGGACCAACCGCACCAACCAGGCGCAGCCGCCGCTGTTTCGGCCGATCGCGACCAATGTGAAGGCTGAGAAGCGCTTCCTCAGCACGATCGCCCGCCGTCTCGACACGCTCGGCGCTATCACGCGCGGCCAACGCCAGACGGGCGGCCAGGGCCTGTTTCGCCCCGAGGATAATCTGGAATCGCACTACGCACGCGATGCGCTGCGCCAGTTCTACCTCGTTCTCGTGCGCGGCAAGATCGAAGGCTGCTCGCTCGAGCGCTTCGAGGATTCGACCGGCCTGAAGCTGATGGACGAGACCGGCATCAAGGACGAACTGCCGCCCATCACGACCTTCCTGAATCGCCTTCTCGCCCTCACCATCGACTTGCAGGATACCTTGTTCTCGGCCTTCGAGCAGTTGCTGGCCGCCAAAGTCGCCGGCGCCATCGCCGCCGGGGTCTACGATCTCGGCCTCGAAACGCTCAAGGCCGAAAGCTTCGTCGTGAAGGACCGCCGCACGATCTACACCCATCCGGGGACGGGGGCCGCGACGCAGCTCCTCACCATCGCACAGCGCGAGAGGAACCGGCCGTTCTCCCTCGAAAAGGCGCTCGCGCTGCTCGACGATCCCCGCGCCATCCTTCTCGTCAACGAGCGCTCCGGCCGGGCGGCGGTGCAGCTCACTGCACCGTCGTTCATGCTCGACGATGGCGAGATCGAGCGCCGCGCGACGCTCGTGCGGCCGTTGGAGCAGCACTACGCGACGATGAAGACAATGGCGGAGAGCCATTGGCGCGAGGCCGATCGTGCGACCTTCTCCCAGGCCTGGGACGCCGAACTGGCCGATATCCCGACGTTCTCGGAATCGACGATCCACGTCGTCGCCGGCCTCCTTCTCCCGATCTGGAAGCGGCTGCCGAATGAATCCACACGCGTCTATCGGCTTCAGACCGATGACGGCGAGCGGATCATCGGCCGCAGGGCCTCGCCCGCCTGGGTCGCCAAGGCGATGGCGACCGGAACGACGTCCTTGTCGGCCGACGACGCCTTTACCGCCCTGATGGACGGCCGCACCATTCTCGACCTGGCCGAGGGCCTCCAGCTGCGCCGCGTCCGCGTCATGGGCGCAAACCGCATCGAGCTCACCGGCTTCACCGATCCCATGCGCGAGCGGCTCAGCGCCTATGGCCTGTTCCACGAGATCATCTCCTGGAAGCTGAGGATGTTCGTTCCGACCAACGGGAATGGGCCGGCCGTGCTCGCAAAGCTTCTGGATCGCTGGTCCATCGAGCGCATCGGCGAGAAGGAGGCGGCGTGATGGCTTGCTTCCATGCTGCTGCCCGGCCCCTTCACAGAACGGGACCGGACGGCGCCAGCCGCGTCGTCGTCGTGTGATGGGGCGCGACGATGGCTCGGGAAACATTCACGGACCTGGCACGCAGCCTCGCCGACCGGGCGGAGGCCGTGTGCCGCCGCTATCTCTCCGCGGGGCGCAGAAGTGGCGACTACTGGACTGTCGGGGACCTCAGTAACAACAAAGGTAAATCGCTCTACGTGCGCCTCGAGGGGACGCGCAAGGGGCGATGGACCGATTCCGCTACGGGGGAGTTCGGCGATCTGCTCGACGTCATCCGGGAAACCCGCGATCTGCGTGAGCCGCGCGACCTCGCCGACGAGGTGCGACACTTCCTGGCGCTGCCGCTCGACGACCCGGCTGACCTGCGCGAAGCGCAACCCTATCAGTCCGCCCGCAGGGCGCCCGGCGCGCCGCGCCGGCTCTTCGCCATGGCTCGGCCGATCGCCGGCACGCTGGCCGAATCCTATCTCCGTTCGCGCGGCATCCTCTGCGGAGCCAGCGAACGCTGGCTGCGCTTCCACCCGGGCTGCTACTACCGGGATCACGACGGCGGGCGCACGCTGGTCCTGCCGGCCTTGCTGGCGGCGATCACCTCGCCCGACGGCACGATCACCGGCGTGCATCGTACCTGGCTCGATCCCAACGGTGCCGGCAAGGCGCTTCTCGCCGAGCCGCGCCGGTCGATGGGCTCCCTTCTCGGCCGTGGCGTGCGCCTCGGCGGCACGGCTGGTATGGCCGCCCCTGCTCTTGTCGCCGGCGAGGGTGTCGAGACGCTGCTGTCACTGCGCATGGTAATGCCGGCCATGCCCGCCATCGCGGCGACCTCTGCCAATCACCTCTCGGCGCTTGCGCTCCCGCCCGGCTGCGAGCGCCTCTATATCGCGACCGATGCCGACGCGGCCGGGCGGCGCGGCGGCGCCGCTCTCGGCCGGCGCGCCCGTGCGGCCGGGCTCGTCGTCCTGCCGCTCGCGCCGCGCCTCGGCGATTTCAACGAGGATCTCCGGCAGAGCGGCCCAGCCCCGCTCGCGGCATGGCTGCGGCTCCAGCTCGCCTCCGAGGACGTCGGCCTGCTCCTGCTCGACGGATGAGCGGCCGGCAACGGGGGGCGGCCGGAGCGCGGCGCCGGCGGCGCGGCGGGCCCGGGCGGTCATGCGCCGGGGCCGCGCCCGCGGCCTGCCTGAGAGCCGCCCGCTACCACGCGGGCTCCGGACCTTCGGCGGCTGAAGCCGCTCGGCGCTGCGCTGGCCCGCGCGCTGCGCGCGCGGCTCCGGCCGGAACCCGCGTGGAGAGGGTCGCCGTCAGGCCGCGAGGGTCGCGGCCACAACCGACGGAGACTCTTATGGACCCGTTCCTTCCGCACGACGACGCATCCGAGCCCGATCATACCACCTCGCCGACCGAGAGCTTCATCCGTGCGGCGCAGCTCTATGGCTACCGGCCCCATGAGGACGAGCCGGACCAGCGCCCCATGCCCGACGAGACGACCGTCGCGACCGCGCTCGCCGGGATCTTCGAAGCGCTCAGCAGCGCGCTCGTCGACACACGCCTCGAATCCGACCTCGAAGGCCTGCTCTGGGCGACCGTCAATCTCTTCCACCGCGCCGCCGACCGCCTGCAGCGGGATCTCGACCGCAACGAGGACGCCCAGCGCGTCAGCCAGCAGGAGCAGGACGGCTCCGAGGTGAAGTCGGTCGAGCTCGAACGGCTCACGGCACAGGGGATCGCCTTGATCGACCGTCGCGACGTTCTCGAGGACATGCGCGACGAGGCCTGCGGCTTGTTCGAGGCCCATACCGGATCGAGTTGGCGCCCGCGCAGCGGCTCGAAGGTCAACCATGGCCGCCTCACCTCCGCGGTGATCGACTCGCGCGACTTCCTCGCGGCGCGGCGGCGCGCCGAGACGCAGGTCCTGCTCCCGCCCGGCACGAAGATCGCGGTCTCCGGTGGGCTCGACTTCAACGACCACCAGCTGATCTGGGACGTCCTCGACAAGGCGCTGGCCCGCCACCCGGACATGGTGCTCGTCCATGGCGGCAGCCCGACTGGCACGGAGCGCATCGCCGCCTGCTGGGCCGAGAATCGCGGCATCACCGAGATTCCGTTCAAGCCGGACTGGAAACGGCACAACCGCGCAGCGCCCTTCCGCCGCAATGACGAGATGCTCTCGATCGTGCCCGCCGGCGTCATCGCCTTCCCGGGGTCCGGCATCACCGACAACCTTTGCGATAAGGCTCGAAGCCTCGGCATCCCGGTCTGGCGTCCTCGCGAGGGCAGCGGCGCGTAAGCGCCGCCTTTCTTCTTCCCGGCGCGCAGCGCCACGCGCGCCGATATCGGGCCCGTCCGGATTCCAGAATCCGGGCGGGCGGATTTGCTGCATCCGCGGAGGGCCCGCGCACGGCGAGGAGCGCCGAAATGGGGCCGGCTTTGCGCCGGCGCGCTATCCTCGTGGCGCCGGTGTTGGAGAATGAGATGGCGCTTCGAAGCGTCCGTCCCCGGGGCGCCGCGCTGGCGCGGCCCGAGAGGGGGCCGGAGCCCCCGACGAACAGGTTCGGGATCACCTCTGGAAGGCGCCGCGGGCGCGAGGCGGCAGGGCGGGCGATCGCCGCTGGGTGCAGCGCCGTTTGGACGGGGTTTCCGCAGCGCTCGGCCGCGAGGCGGTTATCGGCGGCGAACGAAGGCCGGGCAGTCGCGATCGAGCAGGCCGGGACGGTGGCGCTGTCCGTCATATTGGCGGGGATGGCACAGGGGGCGTTGCGCGAGCGCGCCGTCATGCCGCACGGATCAAGCGGTCCGCCTCGGCGATCAGGTCCGGCGATGGTGGCCTCAGGGCCCCTCGCGGCCGGATGCGTTCAGACCATTCCCCCTTTGTGTCGCCTGTGTAGAGGACCGCTTGCCTATTGCGGTCAACCCCTGCGGGGTAAGCCCGGCCAAATATTCTGAAAAATTCGATTTCGGTCTGTTCGTGCGGGCCCAGGCGCTTTCCCGATCCTCGCCGCGCGCGGCTCGGGGAAAGCGCGGACCCGCCTGCTGCGGAAAATAGGATTTTTCAGAATTTTTGTCCGAGCTGACCGCGGCAGGACGGCCCTCTTCAGCGGCGCCATCGGGAATGGTCCCGACGCAACCGACGGAGAAGTACCATGGCCACCACGATCGCAAACCTGACCGTCAAGCAGGACGGCACCCTCGAAGGCATGCTGACCACCCTCAACGTCAACGTCCCGATCGCCCTCGTTCCCAACGCGATGCGGAACAACGAAGACTCGCCCGTGATCCGCGTCATCGCCCGCCGCAACGGCTTCGAGATCGGCGCCGGCTGGAACCGGACCTCGAAGCAGACCGGCGAGGAATACCTCTCGATCAAGCTGGCGGCCCCCGAGTTCGGCGTGATCTTCGGCAATCTGGCGCCGGCCCCGGGCAACGACCCCGACAAGAAGGTGATCCTCTGGAACCCGCCCGGTTGACGGGAAACAAGGCCGGCCCCGATCCGGGGCCGGCTTCTTTCGTGTCGCGTCGTAACGCTGGCGGCGGGCCTCGAACCCGCCGCCAGCGTCGTGGACGTCGACCATCGATAAACGGTCTGCTGTCGTCGGCGTAGGGCAGATGTGCTGATGCCGGATGGACTGGTCGACATGCCGACGGCACAGCGCGGGTCGCCGAGCGCGGCATCCTCGACGAGAACGATTGACCGAAACCGCGCCGACGCGCGCGCCGACGCGGCGGCAATCCTGCCCCCGCGGGGCTGGCCGGTGGGTCGCTGCCGCGCCACGGACCGCACCAACATCTCATGATCCAGCGGGGTCAAAGCCGGAACCCGGCATCGAGCCGGCTTCCGCCTTGCTGGAGCCGACCGGAGCCTGGAAAGCCTGCTCAGATCGTCCGAGGGTGCCATAGTAGTGCGGAGGGCTCAAGGACGAGCGGTACCCCCAATTTTCCCGCCGAACGCTGCGCGCCCGACGACAAAATCGGCTCCCCCGCTCGCCGCCTGTCGGCGGTCGCTGCGCGATCCTTGACCCCTCCGCACCACCATGACCGCCGGCGTCGTCTTTCACACGAATTCAGGAGACGACGATGCCGATCGAACAGCACATCGAGGAACTGCGCGCGGAACTCAGAAACTGCTGCGATGCCGACGAGCTCCGCCAGATCGCGGAGGAGCTGGAGATGGCCCTGGCCGAGCAAGAGGCGATGCTGGCCGAAGCCGAAGGCCCCTACACGAGCGCGCCGCCCTTCTAGGGGGCGGCGTCGCGTTGCGGACGCGCTCGGCGGCCTCAGCCGTTGAGCGCGTCTTTGACCGCCTTCGCCGGCGCAAAGCTCAGCTTGCGCGACGCGGCAACCTTGATCGTCGCACCCGTCGCCGGATTGCGCGCCTCGCGCGCGGGCACGTCCTTGACCTTGAATTTGCCGAAGCCGGCGATGCTCGTCTCCGTCCCGCTCTTCGCTGCCGCGGCGATCTCCCTGAACACGCCGTCGACGATGGCCTTCGCCTGCGTCTTGCTCAGGCTGTGCTCGGCGGCGATCTTCTCGGCGATCTCGGCTGCAGTCGTCATGGACGATATCTCCTGTCGGGTTGATGACATCATTCGGTATCGCATCGGGTTTGTGGCGGCGAAAGGGCAGCCAATCGCAGATCGCCGGAATCCACCGGAAATCGCTGATTTCGCGATTGCCGCGGTGCGGCCGTTGCCAGCACCCATTTCTCGATGGTGTGGAGATTGCGGCGGAAAAGGTCGGGCGAGGCCCCTGCGGGGCACGGCTCTACTCGCCCCCTGCGGGGGCTCCCGGAGCCCACAAGCGGTCTCCGCCCTTCGGGTGACGATCCTCTCGCGCGGTGGCGATGGCTACGTGCTTTCCGAGAACGATGAGAAGTCGAACCGGCGGTATAGTCGGCTGCCGCCGGCGGCGGACACGACCCCTGATCGGGGTCGTGGTTTTCTCTCTCTCTCTCTCTCTCTCTCTGACGTCCGAGTGTACACCCGCCACTCCGGCGTCAAGGACTTCGCGGTGCCCCCAATTTTCCGACGCCCCTTGGGCGCCAGAAAATCGGTACCTCCGCTCGCCGCCGCTGGCGGTCGCTACGCGATCCCTGACGCCTCGCGCCTACGGTGCAGCCTCCTTCCGTCAGTTCGACGAAAGGAGACAGTCATGACATCCAGGAATATCCGCACCATCGATAGCGGCAGTGCGCAATACTGGCGCGACCGGACGGAAGGCTTTCGGCTCATCCGTGACGCCGAAGAGGCCGCCGTGCAGCTCGCGCGCGAGCCGCTGTACATCGCAGGTCGGTGGAACGAGGCGTACGGCGAATACGAGCCTGTCGAGAACCTCGAACCTTTCGGCACAATGGAGGAGGCAATCGCGGCCATCGAAGCCAATGAGACGGCGGTGAGCATCCTGGTTGCGCAAGGTCGCACCCGCATCGGACGCTACGACATCTGGGCGGTGATCAAGGCGTTGAACCCCGATGGTGAACACATCGACGACCCGGCCTTCAACTCGCCCTTGAGTCTCGGCATCGCTTGAGATCCACTTGAGAGGCGGCAGAAGCCGCCTCTCACCTTTTCTGTCTCGCCGGCAGCCAGGTCAGCCGGATCGACCGGCTGGCCTGGCTTGTGACAGTCCGGCATTTCCCGCGATGGCAGCCTCATTTGCGCCTCGTGCAAGCCGGGCGCCGGCTTCGTGCGGGCTTTGGTCTTGCTGGAGCGGAGCCAGCTGAGCCTGATCAGGTCGTCCAGGATGCCATGGCGATCCCGAGGCGGACGATGTTGGGCGAGGTCCCTTCGGGACACGGCTCTACTCGCCCCCTGCGGGGGCTCCCGGAGCCCGCGAGCGGTCTCCGCCCTCCGGGTGACGATCCTCTCGCAAGATCGAGGCGGCCGGATCGACCGGCCGCCTCGATGGCGAGGGTTCCCCTCGCGCTCCCGCCGGCATCCGATGGAGGCATGCGGTCCGTCGCAGCGCGAGGTGAGCGAGCGCGAGCTCTGCGGGCTGCGCGAGATCATCGAGCAGATCGAGACGTAGACGGTCGTGGGCTTCTCTGCCTATCGCGTCGTCTATGACGACGAGGCCGTGCCGCTCTGAGCGGCACGGCTCAAAGCCGCTGGCCTGACGTCTTTGGTGTCGGGTCGGCTTTTCGCGGGCAGTCGGTCCTGGTCAACCTGGGGGCTGATTACTTTCGCAGGCGCGCTTGGGTCGCGATCCGGAGGTCGGCCTTGCTCTTTTCGGCCAGCGCCGATGACAGCTCGTCGTAGTCGACCCCATTGCGTTTGAGCGCGCGGCGAGCGTCAGCCTCGCTGAACCCCAGCAGCTCGAACACGCTCATGTCCAACCGGGCCGCGATCCGTTCAATCGTGCGCAGGGTCGGGTTCCCCTTGGCCCGGGCGATCGAATAATAGGTTCCCTTGCCGATACCGAGCTTGCTGATGAACCCGGGTGTGTCGTTGCTCTTCGCTTCCAGCTCCTGCAGGCGCATCGCCAGCATCTCGTTCAAAATGGATTGCTCGCCCTCGCGGGGACGGCGCTGGTTGACCATGGTGATGACCTGACCTCTGGGGCAGGACGAAATTTCCCCGTGCAGCCCCCCACACAGTGTCATCAAACTATTATACTGACCATTAGGTATCAATAGATCGAATTGTAATAGTTCGTTGTGAAGCGACGATCACAGGTTGCGAGTATGGGCTATCTCGCATGAGGGCGCTTCCGGCGAAAGGCCGGACGGGATACCGTGCACCATGGGTTTCGACCGAGGGGACGATCCCTTGCCCGCAAATGCTGATGGCGGGACGTATGATCTGTCGGCTATGCCGGCAGCGCCGGTATCGACTCGTCGCCGGGCGACCAGATCCAGGCCGGAATATTGCTGGACTCGATCAGTGCATCGAGCGCCACGCGATAAGCGGCATCGGCCTCGTTTGGGATGATGAACATCGCCAGGGGCGTCGCCGCTTCTTCGTGCAGCACGACGCTCGCCAACGGCTGGCTCACTGGGAGATTGTAACGCAATCCCTTCAGGAAGCTGATCTTGCGCCGGGTCAAAGCCTCGAGCAGGCCTGCCTCCGCAACGCTTTCGAACGGGATCCAGTTGTCGGTCACCACCATCAGCGCGACGGCTTCGACCGTCGCGACGCCGGCGTTGTCCAGGCCAAAGGTCGCGATCGCGACGAGATGCGTGTCGGTACTCGCATTCCAGAGCGAAAGCTCATCGGCGAACACGACGCTCAGGCGCCGGTGGATATCCGCGTTCAGCATGAAAGGGAATCTCGGCGCATGCTTGATCACCAGACGATGCCCCGAACGGGCAGGGGCAAGCTCTTTCACCTCCCCGACGACGATGAGAAGCGGACGTCCCTTGCCCGCATTCGACGTCGCACGCGCCATGAAGCCGGCGCGGCGCTGCGCGATCTCGGCCTCACGCTCCGAATGGAATATTTCGGGCACGTAGAGGATGTCGTCGAGGGCCTTGCCCTTGCTCGACTTGCCCTCGGCGGCCTCCAGCAGAAATTTCCGGATGACGGCCCAATTGCGCTTGCCGGCCATCCCGGGACGCCAGCGATTGAAGCCCGCCTGATCCCAGAGGTAATGCAGCAGGGCGCGTAGCGTCAGCTTGGTCCCGTCACTGCGGACCTCGCCTTTCTCGGGTGTGGCGCTCGGAGCTGGAAGAGCACGGCCCGCCGACTTCGTCAGGCTGAAGTCGAGCTTGAGCAGCGTGGTCCCGGTCTCCAGATCTTCCCGGATGGCCGAGCCCGCGACCGAGCCCAGCCCCGACAATTCATAGGGTGGCTCGTAGGAGGCGCAAGCCGGGTCGTGCTGCGCGCCCGTGCCCGGCATGCGTTTCAGGATCAGACGGCCGCCAACCCGCGAGATGTAGAGCGGCAGCCCCGGATCGCGGCACAGGCACAGGGGCCTGACCTGCCGCGACTGAGCTTCCGCCAGCCTCGTCTGGAAATCCGCGCTGTCCGCCGCGATGACCTCGCCGTCGATTGCGATCTGTCTCATCTAGCAGGCATCACCCCGCCTCCCTGGCGACTGCGGCCCGGCGATCATGCACCGGGGGGATCGGGCAGGCGACCGAGTTTCTCGAGGAACTCACGCACGGCCTGGTCGATCAGACGCAGCGGCTGGACCTGGCGTTCAGCTGCGATCTGCCGGATCGCCAGATCGATCGGACGCGGCAGACGCAGCGCCAGCGGCCGAGACGACAGCCGATCGCCAAAGCCCTCGAATGGATCGCGCTGTCGGGCCGGCATCGTCCGCCGGGCCGGTCCAACCGTGTGCTCGGCAGCCCCCTCGCGCGTCGTGGGAGAGGGCGTGACCGGCCGCAGCGGCTCTGCGCCATAGTCGGGGGTGACCACCATCGGGCGCGGCCCCGTGGTCTCGACCATCGCCTTGCGCGGCAGGGCCAGGCGCGGCTTCGTCTCGGTCACGTCGCCTCCTCCTGACTGGCGGCAAGAAGCTCCCGCACGACCTGGTCGGCATTGTAGCGCGCTTTGCGCACGGCCTCGTCCTTGTCGTTCATCTGATAGAGCGTGCCATGGCCGTTCGTCATGGTCCGGTAGGTGACCCGGCGATAGAGCGCATTCTGGCAGAGTTTGATGCCCTCGCCGTCGAAGTACCCCAGCACCTCGCGGATCGGCACGGTGTTGCGATCGAGGCTGTCATATTCGTTGATCACGACGCGGTAGGGCGGTTCGGCAACCCCCAGCTCGGCCGCGCGCTTCTTCATGAATCCGATGGTTCGGACGATCTGCGAGGCGTCGAACATCGAGACTTTGCAGGGCAGGATCACGAGGTCGGCCCGAAAGGCGGTCTCCGTGATCCGTGTGTCGGCAAAGCCCGGCGTATCGACGATGATCGCATCGCGCTCGTCGAGTTCGGCCAAGCGGTGCAGCACGGCGGCTTCGGTCGTGGCATGGACGATCTCGATCCCCGAAGGATCGTGGCCGCGCGCTTTCGAGGATGCGTGCCACTGATAGGCCGAACCCTGCGGGTCTGCGTCGATCAGACCGATCGCGTAGCCCTGCTGTGCCAGTTCGCCGGCGAGCAGGATCGACATCGTCGTCTTGCCGCTGCCGCCCTTGGGCGTCGCCACCGCGAATATGCTCGCCATGATAGGGCCCTCGATCGCTCGCGAGATGGAATGCGCTGCCGATGAGCTGACGCATTGGCGCGGTCATTAGTCCGTATATTGACCGACTGTGTCAAGGCGCCACTGCCGTGATCCGCCACTGCCAAAGTGCCAGATGAATGCAATCCGTCTTTGCGTGGATGCTTCGGCCACGGCGTACGGCAGTCACGGAACGCGGCGGTGCGAGCGTCCCGGAATCAGACAGCGATGGAAGTCGGTAGCAGCGCTCTTGTGGAATGCCATTATCAACAAGTGCGACGCCGCGCGAGTGCCATATCCGTGAGATGTGTCAGTGACGGAGGATCGCAGTGGGGTTGCCCGCTTCTGAGAGATTAAGTGGGTGCATGACACTGCTACCGTGGCAGTCACGGCATCATGATCTCATGGACCGATGCGGCTCGCGATTGAGCGAGTGGCGAAGTGCGGCTTCGCCGAGCGTGTGCATGGCACGAGTATTGGACTACGTTAATTCGGTATCGCCACAGGTGCGAATGTCGTCGGCCTCCTACGATGTCGTCGCTGCTCCAAAGCAGATTCTCGACCTCGACATTCACATTGCCCGAGCCGGGAGCGGGGCGGCGAGGGGGGTGGAAAGGAGGTCGCCAAACCATTGGTCAGTATTCTGACTATTGCTTGACAAGATATCGGTTTGTGGGCCAAACCAGGGGGGGGCGGCTGCGGGACGCAGCCGGTGCGCTGAAGCGCTGTCGACCGGGAAGGGGAGGAGATGGCCCGTTTTGCTGCTGCGACGAAACGTAAGCCCAGGCTCCGGACGGAGCTGTCCGAGGCGGATGAGGGGCGCCTGCAGGAGGCTGTGGCGCTATTCGGTTTGCCGAAGGCGGAGGTCGTGCGGCGTCTGATCCGGGCCTCCGTTCTGGCCGGGCCGGCGCTTTCGGCAGAGAATATGGAGGCCGTCGTGGCTCTGGCGGCTGAAGTCCGGCAGGCTGGTCGCACACTGGCGCAGATGCTCAGGATGATGCGGCAGGGAAGGGGGGCCGAGCTCGCGGCGGCCGAGCAGGTCTGGAGCGAGCTCCACGGCGCGATCACCGCCATCGATGAAGAGTTGACCGAGATGACGGTGGCGTACGGCGCGCGGCTCAGAGGGCTTGCGCGACTGTCCGCTGTCGAGCCGGTGAGAACTGAGGGCACCGCATCGTGAGCGGGAGCGCCGTGATCGAACGTTGGACGGAAACGTTTCGCGGAGCTCGCGAGATTGTTGCCCGTGGGCAGGCGCAGCGCCGACAGTCGGCCCTGATGCCGAGGCAGGCGAGCGATCGCGGCCAGGATTTTGGCCGGACGCCGGCATCAGCGATGATCGGTGCTCACACCACCCTGCACGGCGTCACGATCACCGGAGGGCGCGATGCCGAGCGTGCGCGTCGCCTCGACAGTGTCCGGCCGAAGGGTGGCAATAGCGGATCATCGGCCCGGCAAGCGCGGCCGGCCCGGATCGACGGCGACGTGCTCGGCCGGGCGCGTCGCCTGGCGGCCGGGTATCAGCCCGCGGTCGTGAAGGTGATCTCCTACGCCCATGGGACAGCGCGCGCGACCGCGACCGGGCAATACGTTCAGCGCGAGGACGTGGCGCTCGAAACCCATGATGGGCGCATTCTGGCCGATCGCGAAGCGGTGGCCGATGAGATCAAGGAGTGGTCCAAGACCTTCGAGACCCGGAAGGAGAGCCAGGATGTGGTCTCGATCAGGCTGCGGCTGCATGGTGTGCGCGACACGCCGGCGGGACGAGAGACCTATGAGGCGGCGATCACCTCGGGCTTCGCCGGTCACCGGCATGCTGTTCGGCTCGAGCCGACATCCGAGGGCGAATTGGACGCGCGGCTGGTGGTCGTCATGGCGGGCGCCGCCAGGGAACGCTTCAGGCTTCGCGACGAGCAGATCGGCAGCGAGCAAGAGGGTTTCGTCCAGAAGCGTCTCGACGCCCGATCGGAGGCGGCCATCAAGGCCCGGATCGAAGCGGCGATCGGTCATCCTCAACATGCGATGAGCATTGAACCGGGCGCGTCGCGACATGGGCGCGATGGCGTTGCCTATCAACTCAGGCAGCACCTCTCCCGATACGGCGAACTCGTCGACGAGCGGGGAAAGTCGATCTCGGATGCATCGGGCGCACGCGAGACCGCGCGGGATTGGGGGCCGTCCCTGCGCTCGCAAGCGCCGCGCGATACGATGCATCTGATGATCTCGGCCAAGGCCGGGACAGATGTCACAGCGTTGACGAACGCGGCGCGCGAGTTCCTGCATGACCGATTCGCCGACCACAAGTTCATGTTCGGCATCCATACCGACAAGGCGGCGGCAGGGCATATTCACGTCCACGCCGTCATCACGGTGAAGAACGAGGCCGGCCAGAAGATCCATCCGAACAAGGATGATTTTCTGACCTGGCGCGAGGTTTATGCCGAACATGCCCGCGCCCAGGGCCTCAAGATCGTCGCGACCTCGGCGATGGAGCGCGCCTCGTCGCAGAGCTATGGTGCCAAGGACAAGGCGATCGTCGAGGTGGCCGAGCGACCGCGCCCGGCACGGGAGGCGCGTGATCGCGCCTATGCTGGTGATTCCGGGAATCATGGGCTCATCGAGAAGGCTCGCCAGCGCATTGCGGTGGCGCGGGAGAACCCGGTCAAGATACCGCTCCGCGAGGCGGATCGGCAGGCGGTCTGTGAGGGTCTGAAGGCATGGTCGGCGGTATTGAAGGAGGACTTGCTGAGCGTCATCGCGTCGGAAATGGTCCAGCGCCTGACGATGGCGCAGATGCTGGGCGGCGTCATCCAAGCCATCGAGAAACGCATGCAGCATTGGTTGAGCAAGGAGGACAAGCCTGTGGCGATCACATCAGAGCAGATGGCGAAGGATCTCCGCGCGATGAACGACGCGGTGTCGCGCACCACCGATCTTCTGGACGGGGCGACACGGGAGCAGTTCCGTGAGACATCGGCTCGCTACCTTGAGACGCTGGCGATGCGGGTGGATCTTCAGCGGATGCAGGAGCGAGGGGTTCAGGAGCTGTCGCGCGCCGATATCGAACGATTGGCCGGCGCTTCTGCCGATCGGTTGATTGAGCGCGCCGAGGCGGTCAGGCTGAAGGAGGAGCGCGAGGCTGCGGACGCGCAGCGGCTCTCCGATCGCGCGATCGAGGTCGAACGCCGCCAGGAGGGACGGACGGGCCTGAATCCGCAATCGGAGCGCGATCTGGTCTCGGAGCGCGCCATCGTTGCCGGCACGCAGCAAGCGGCCGCAAGGGAGGCGCGGGAGGCCGCAGCGGCTGTTGAAGCAGCTCGGGCCCTCGCCGAGGCTCCTGGCCAGCCTCTGCCGGGCGCTCTGATCCAGACTGATGCTCTGGCGAAGTTGAAGGCTGAGCAGGAAAAGCTACTGCGTGAGGTCGATGCAGACCGTGCAGTGTCAGAAGGCGTCAAAGGGCAACGGATCAAGTAGCGTGCTTGGGAAGAGCGCCGATTTGCACGATCGCTGCTGCTGGAGTTGGACTCGATGATCGTTTAGGCTCCGCAGCAACGAGCGCCGCCTGAAATCGCCGCGACCAGCTGTCTGCAACTGGACGTTCAATATCTTTCAATTGGTCGGCGTCTGAGTTACGATTGGTCGAGATGACCACCGTGCCCTTATCGCATGTTCACATCACGCGGCGCGCCGAGGCGCGGGTTGCCATCGCTATCGAGGACACGCGCGTCGTTCTCATCGTCGGACCAAGGCAGGCAGGAAAAACAACCCTTGTCCGCCGGTTCGTGACCGAGGCCAGGCCCTATATAACCTTGGACGATGCACAAACGCTGAATGCCGCCCGGGCCGATCCGGTGGGGTTCGTTCGCTCGCTCCCATCTGCCATTATCGACGAAGTGCAGCGCGCGCCAGCGCTGATGCTTGCGATCAAGGAGACGGTCGATCGCGACACGTCGCCCGGCCGCTATCTTCTGACGGGCTCCGCGAACGTCATGGCGTTGCCGAGCATCGGTGACTCGCTTGCCGGTCGTATCGAGATCATACAGCTCCTGCCGCTGTCGCAGGCCGAGTTGACCGGCAGTTCGGGCAGCTTCCTCGATCGCATGTTTGCTGGCGATCAGCCCGTCGCGGGCCCAGCGCCGGCTTACGGCAAGGCGCTCATCGATCGTGTCCTGGCCGGCGGTTATCCCGAGCCGCTTCGACGGAGCGCCGCACGGCAGAGGATATGGTTTCGAGACTATCTCAAGCTGGTGCTCGATCGCGATGTCCGGGACACCGCGGATATCGAGCAACTCGGAAAACTGCCGACTCTGGTGGCGATGCTGGCCGAGCATTCGGGCCAGCTCGTCAATCTCCAAACATTGTCGATGCCACTCGAACTATCGCGGCCGACGATCCAGAAATACGTCACTATCCTGGAGCGCCTTTTTCTGCTGCAGACGATCCGACCCTGGTACTCGAACCGCCTGTCTCGCCTGATCAAGACACCTAAGCTGCATTTTCTCGACAGCGGACTGTTGAGCGCGCTGCGAGACGCCAATGCGGAGGCGTTCCAGCTCGATCGGACAGCTTTCGGTCCTTTGCTCGAGACGTTCGTAACGTCGGAAATCCTGAAGCTTTTATCGTGGAGCGATCGATCGATCCGGCTTTCGCATTTCCGGACCAAGGATTTCGACGAGGTGGATCTCGTACTTGAGGACAATCTTGGGCGGATCGTCGGGATCGAGGTCAAGGCTTCGGCAACCTTGCGATCGAAGGATTTTTCCGGCCTCGTGAAACTTCAGAGCGCGGCCGGTGACAAGTTCATCCGCGGGCTGGTTCTCCACGACCATGACCGGGTCACGCCGCACAGCGAAAAAATCCAGGGGGCGCCGGTATCCGTGCTCTGGGAGATGTGACTCGCATAAGGAAGATTATGGAACTTGCCGGCAGTTTGGAGGACGTTGCATGCCGCCGCCGGGTTCCACGAGGGTGTTCCCATCGATCCGGAACGCGCGTGCCGACATCCTCGCTCCATGCGCGCGGCGTTCCGCACCAATCTACCAATACCAGCGTCGGAGCATCGAGCATGCCCGCAAGAACAAGATCGTCTGGCGACGATGAGGTCGGCCAATCATGGCCCTATTTTCCCCGCGAGTAGAACCAGCTAGCGAACATGAGCGCGACGGCAATCGCCATAGCCGTCGTGCCGACGATCGTGGCCTCATATCGCCAACTTGGCGCGAACAAATTAGCGAAAAAACTGAGGATGGCGCCGGCAGCCGTCAGCCCGACTTCGAAGTTGAGCACGAGCGCGTTCTCTCCGCGGCGCGCCTCCTCGAGACGGGCTATGAAATTGGCCTTCAAATCTCGCTTCGCTTGACTTGTCATGCTCAGCCTCCTTTCGAACACTGTGTGAAACGTTATGCGCCACCCCTGCTTGAGTTCAAGTGGTCGATCTTGCTTCATCCTCGCCAAACCAATGCTGCAGTCCTTTGAGCGTACTGGCAGCTTGAGCGACTGAATTCTCCAACGCGGGTGTTTCGCCAAGAGTCCGGACCATGTCCGTAAACGCTGCATCCTGCTCGGCCCCAACCGACGCGATGATCGTCCGCAGGTCACAATTTTCATCCACCGGCACCGGCGGCGGACCCAGGCTTAGATTACGGCGTGATCGTTCCGTTGAACGAGATTCGGGTGGCTGAACTCCCGAGGGTGGTATGGGTGCAGTCCCACTACCACCTGTAGATGCCACCTTTGATCGCGGTGGCTTTGGAGCTTTCGAGACTAACATTCGCTTCTCGCCCTGAGGATCTGATGAGGTCTGGGAAGGCTGCGATGCTTCGCCAAACTGGGACGCAACCACCGGCTGCATCGCCCCACCGAGGTCCTCGTCCCGCCACTCACGCAAGTGCGGCAGTGCTGGTGGGAATCCTTTTGCAGCCTCGTAAAGCCGCCGATAGGGCTTGTCCCGATAGTGGCGAATCTTGACGAGCTCGAATGACGGTGAGTTCTTCACCATCAGGACCGAAAGCCGCGCCGACATCTCGCGCAGCTCGAGCGGGCTGCGCAGCGGCCGCGCCGTGTAATGCGGTGCCCAGACGCGCGGCGCGAAGATTCCCTGCCCCGGCCGCATCACCGGCGTCTTGTAAACCTGCGTCGTTTCGCCGAGCATCTCCGAGACAAATTCCGAGGTCTCCAGATCGTTGATCTGAATGAAGAGCTTGATCTGTGAACCCGAGACGGTCGTGATGCGCCGACTCTTGCCATAGAGCTCGTCGAGCTGGGCAATGTCCTGCATGACGATTGCCATGCGGAAGCCATAGCCGGCGCTGATCGTGATCTTCGAGATCAGGGAATCCATCCGCCCGACATGGTAGAATTCGTCGAGCATGAGCAGGACCTGGTGCGGCTCGTCCGGACCCGGGATCTTTTCCATGAGAAGATCGTGGATTTGCTGAAACAGGATGCGGATCAGCGGCCGGAAGATCGAGAGCTCAGCGATGGTGCAGCCGATGAAGATCGTCATCGGTCGGCGCCGCAATTCTCGGACATCGAAATCCGACGTCTCGGTCGCGGCCGAGATCAGCCCGTTGTTCCACAGGCTCATCGCCATGTTCACGTTGAAGACGGCGCTGTTGCGGGTCTCCGGCTCCAGGGCGATGTACTGATTGAAGCTGTCGATGACCCAGGTCGGGAGGTGCTCGCTTTCAGTCTTCACGATGGCGCGCAGAACAGTCGAGATGTCCTTCCCCGTCGTCGTCATGCGCGCAACGGTGCGCATATGCTGCGCGCTCGCCGTCAGCGGTGAGGCGAGCACATAGCCGATCAGGGCGGAGAGCAGCAGGCGCCCTGCCCCGGCCCAGGTATCGTCAGCCTTTTCCGGGATAACGAAGCTCGCGACGACAAGGCAGTCCGTCGCCATCCGCTGATCGCGCCGCACAAAATCGAGCGGATTATAGCGATGGGTGTCGGGCGAGCCCGGCGAGAACATGAAAACCTTATTCCCCATGGCCGTGCGATGGCTTGCCAAAGCCGCGAAATTCTCCCGCTTCGGATCGAAGAAAACCGCCGATCCCTTCCACATGTATCCGTTGGGCAGGACAAAGCCGGTGCCCTTTCCGGATCGTGACGGCCCGACCACGAGGATATGCGCCGGCTCGTCGGAACGGATCGTGACGCCGCCCATCGTGCCAAGAATGATGCCCTGCTTTCCGGTCAGGCCCTGCTTCGCGGCTTCGAGCAATGTCCCAAAACGAGCGGCGCCAAAAGGCATCTGGCGGCGGTTGACATAACCGAAGAGCCAGCCGCCCAGTCCGAGCGCTATAACGCCGCCAGCGGCGATCCCGGCACGGATCAGCGCCTCGGCCTGCGTGGCCGGGAAGTTCAGCCGCGCTTGAAAATGATTCCAGGCGATCAGGACGAAACCAGGCGAACGATCGGCGTTCTGCATCCGAAACAGCGCCCAGCGGTCGGCTCCTTCGCTCGGGAACTTTGTTGGCGCCCAGCGCCAAGCGACGACGAGTTCGTAGGCCAGGCTCCAGAGCAGGAAGAATGCGAGGAGCGCGAAAGCAACGATGCCCGCTCTATAGAGATGGACGCGCAGCACGGCCGCCTCCTCGCCGCTTGGGCCTCGCCTGCCATTCAGCCATCCGCGAAAAATAAATCGCCGAGGTGCCGCGCCAGCCACCGATCTTGGTCTGCTGGATGACGATCGGCAGCACGGACTGGATGTAGGCGACGATTTCGTCCCGCCTCAAACCCAGCCCCGCCTGCATCACCATCAGCGCGAGCTGCTCGAAGGCACCTTGCGGGCTATCGGCATGGACGGTGCTGATCGAACCGGGATGGCCGGTATTGATTGCGCGCAGGAACGGATAGGCTTCGGGTCCGCGGATCTCGCCGAGGAAAATACGATCGGGCCGCAGTCGCATCGAGGCCTGCAGCAATGTCTCGACCGTGACCCGGGCCTCGCCCTGGTCGCCCTTGGACGCGACGAGCGCCAGGTGGTTGGACTGGATCGGCCGGACCTCGCGCGTATCCTCGATGGTGATGATCCGTTCGTCGACCGGGACCTCTTTCAGGATCGCATTCAGGAAGGTGGTCTTGCCCGAGGAGGTGCCCCCTGCGAGCAGAATCGAATAGCGGCTCACGACGGCGAGCCGGATGAAATCCTCGATCCTGCCGGCATCGAGATGGGCGCAGAGCTCACGGTCGACCTCAGAGAATTCGTTGGCCTTCGCGATCTTCACCCGGTCGAACGAGCCGAGCTTGCGGTAATCACCAAGCTTCATCTCCTTGATCACCTGCTTGCGGATGGCGAATGCTCCGCCGCCCGTCGTTGCCGGTGGCAGGACGCCCTGGAACCGCTCGCCTGTTGCCAGCGCAGCCGAGAGCAACGGATGCTCCTCATTGACGCTCTGGCCCGAATGGCCGGCGACGCGCTCATTGAGATGGCGGATTGCGGCAGTGGTCAGTTCGGGAAGGTCGTGGCGCTCCATCGCGGCTTGCCCGAAGCGCTCGACGAAGATCTCGCCCGGACCGTTGGCGCAGATCTCGACGACCTGATCGTCATCGAGCCAGGGCCGCAATGGCGTGAGCGCTCTATCGAGAAAGACCGGTCGCTGCAGGCTGATTGCGCTCACGCCGAAGCTCCCTCAGTGCTTCCTTGACCGGGTCGGGATAGAGAGCGGAGAAATCGAGATCGCGCCGCACGAACACCGTGATCCGGGTGCCCTGGTCGAGATGGATCGTGGGCGGGATATTGATCGAGTTCTTCAGCGCCTCCTGGGCGATGTTGGTCAGGGTTTGCGAGACGTTCTGGGCCGCGATCTGGCGCGCCTGCAGCACCTGGTTGGTGCCGTTTGCCCCGATCTGCGTGGTTGTGGTGACGCCCGTCACAGGATCCGTCGTCGTGATCGTCGAGCCATCGCGATTGGTATCGGACTGGCCGTAGCCGCTGAGGAACTGCGACACACCGCCGACGAGGCTCAACACGACTGCCGCACCGAACCGCTCGAGATAGTGGTTGTCGACATAGCCGGTGTTGCCGGCGTGGCCGAGCTCGTCTGCGCCGTTGGAGCCGAGCTGCACGGAGACGCCGTCCGAGCGGAGCAGACGGGTCCAGACGACAAAGACGCGGGTCTGGCCCTGTGCCAGTCCTGACCTGTATTCACCGACGAGCCGGCTGCCAGCCGGGATCAGGACACGGCGACCATCGAACGACCAGACATTCTCCGCGGTCACTGCGCGCACCATGCCAGGGAGGTCACTCTGAACGGCGGTCTCCAGCACGCCGCGAATGGTCGTCCCCTGCGCGATCAGGGCATCGATCCGGTCATTTTTCGTCGCCTTCGCAATTTCGACGCCAGCGCTGGCGACCGACGCGAGAAAGCGCCGGTTGGGGTCGGTTTCCTGATCGCCACTCGCGCGTCCCGCATTGCCGTCACTTGCTGGACCGGAGGCCGTATTCCCACTTGAATCCGTGATGACCTGCGGGGCGCGCAGGCGTTCCCATCTGCGGCGTTCCTCCTCGAGTCGCTGGCGCTCAAGCTCCGCGAGGCGGCGGGCCTCGTCGTCATTAGCGATCGCAGGCGGGGGAAGGAACTCGGGCGCCGGTGGTGCCGGCAGCGCCTGAGGCGGGGCGATCGGCGGCGGCGGAACCGTGGGTTCCGGTGTCTCTGGCGTCGGCGGGATCACGATCGTGCCCTGCTCCGTTCGAGGCTGCGGCGTCTCGAGCGACGGGGCTGGGAATTGCGTCGTCCGGAACTCCTCAGTATCCGGTGACGTCATGTTCCTCGGCCCCTGCCGGAGCGAGGAGGAAATCATCCAAGCGGCCAGCAGCAGCGCGCCGACCGGGATACCGATCTTGAGCAGATTGCCGACCGCGGTCGGAGACCGGGCCACGGCGGTCGCCGCTGCAGCCTCCAGTTCCAGCGAGCGATAGTCTTCCGGTCTCGGCATCTCCCCTCCCCTTCAGCGTCTGGCCTGACCGACGCGTTGCGGTACGAAGGGCTCTAGCCCGGTCGGCTCGCGAAGGTTGCTGGTCCGGCGGTTGAAGAGGCAGGTCGACTCCTGGCCGTTGCGCAGAGTCCATTGTGCGGCGACCTTGTCGACGACGACGAAAGGGCCCTCGGTGCGATGGTTGACCAGGGCCTCGTTGCGTTCGCCATCGACGCTGTAGATCGCCGGCGTCTCGCCCTCGAACCGGAACCAGGTCTTCGTGCCGTCGTCGAAAACGGCGAGCGGCTTGTTCGCCGACGACCCCTTGTAGGCATAGTCGTTGTTGGCGTTTGCGATGTTGAGATCCTTGAGGTTGGGATTTGCGGCGCGCTCCCGTGCTGCCGCGAGCAGGCGCGCATCGGCCTCGTCGTCGGGAAAGCGGAACCGCACCGTGTAGAGCTGGCCCTTCGGGGGGCGCTCGTTCGACCGTAGCACGAAGGAATAGACCCGCTTGTCGGTGACGATGTTGAGGTTCGATTGGGCGTTCTTCTCGACCGGTTTCAGGAAGATGATGTTTCCCTTACGGTTGGGCTCGACCTTCCAGGCGATCGAGTCGCCGATCGCAAGCGTCTCGATCTTCTCGCTGTCCTGGAAGACGATCATGGTCGAGGTGCCATAGGTCGCATCGATCGCCGTGACGTTGTCGCGGTTGTAGACGATATCGCGGATGCGGGGATCGGTTCGGCCGGGCGCCGGCACCGCCTCGGACCAGGCAGGCACAAGCGATGCTGCGAGCCAGACCGCCGCCAGGAGGCTTCGGGAGATCAGACGCGAACCCCTCATGATCGCGGCGATCCGACCGTTCCGGGCGACGGCGCGGTTTCCTGATCGCGGCGATATTCGAGCACCTGGAAGCCAAGGGGATTGTCGAAGCGATATTCGTTGCGCATCGGCGATGCCGTGTAGCGGAATCGCAGCAGCGAGACCCAGTTGCGCGTCGTGATCGAGGTGGCCGACTTCTCCTCCGTCGAAAAGCGCACCAAGGCCGTCCGATTGTTGGGGAACGTCACCGACTTGATCGCGACCGAGATCACGGTGCTCGCGCCGAGCAGCCGGACCGGATTCTGGGGATTGGCCGGGGAATAGATTTCAGTGAGCTCGCGTGCTGCGTCCGCGGTCGCCAGCAGCTGGGCCAGGTCAAAATTATCCTTCAGGGCCTTTGGGTCATAGGTCTCGCGCGCCTTCACATATCGCACGACATTGAAGGTGGTGACGGCCTCGTCCTGGCTCAGTGGGCCTTCCGCCATGGGCCGCTTGACCTCGACGAAGCCGGTCGTCTTGTCGACCACGACCATATAGGGCTCGTAGGTCTTGAGCGGCACCAGTAGCGCCAGCGTCCCGAGCGAGGCGAGCGCGACGACCGTCATGATCGCAGCGACGATCCAGGCGATCGCGCGGGAATTACGGTTGCGGCGCGCGAGATCCTGCTCCCAGGTGAGGCCATCCGCGAAATAGCGCCGATCGAGGGCTGGTTGTTCGGGCGGTGCCGCGGCATCGCTCATCCGTTCGCCCTCGTGTTCGGTCGGGCGTTGCCCTCGGGATTGCTGATCTGGGCAGCCAGGCGCTGGAACTCAGGCGATTGCGCCCATTGGTTCGCGCGCAGTCCGACACGGGCGCGCTGGCGGGCCGCGAGTTCCTCGCGGCGTGATAGCGAGGCGGGGTTGAGCGGGTTGCGAACCGCGGCACCCCTCGCATAGGCCGCACGCGCGGCGCGATAGCCTGTGGCATTGGCATAGAAGGCGCCGATCCGGGTCGCTCCTATCGGGAAACCGCCGGCGATCGCAGCCGCGACATTGTTGATCTGGGCAAGCAGCAAAATGCCGATGATGGCGAGAAGCACGACGGGCCCAATCGTCGCCCAGGTCGCGTTGCGCGAGGCGGCGACGCCGTTCAAGGCGTCGATGGATTGCTGGATCAGCGAGACGTAGAAGGCCAGAAAGGCGTAGACCAGCACCTGCACCACGAAATACTGCGCGAGCGCGCTCATCCAGCCGCTGAAAAATCGGCTCGTGACCCCGAACAGCAGCAGCAGGATGAAGACCGGCGCCAGCGCGAGCAGCAGCCACATGAACATTTTCGAGAGAACGATCAGGAAGAGCGCGAAGCCGATCAGGATCGCCATCGCCACGTAGAAGACGGCGGCGAAGATGTACGGCCCCCAATTGGTGATGCCGGCATTCTGCAGGAAGGCCTCGGTGGCATTGTTCGTGGTGTTCCACATATTCTGCAGCGCGTTCTGAACGCCGTTTACCGAGGTGAGGTTGGCGGACAGCCCCGTGCTGTTGGCGGACGTCATCGCGCTGAGCAAAGCATTGCCGATCGCGGATGGGCCATCGTTTATCAGCCGATAAGCAAGGGCCTGGAAGTCGCTCCAGCTCGTTGCCATGGCGTAGATCAGGAAGGCGCGAAACAGCCGAAACGCATGGTCGGCCGGACCGCCACTTGCGGTGCCCTGCCAGATGCCGACGCCCCATAGGATGACATAGAGCGTCAGAAGGAGGCCTGCGACGCTGGTCGTCCCGCCCTGCGTCGCGGCATTCGACAGGGCCTGATAGGCGGTCGAAACGTAGTTCTGGCCGATCTGATCGACCTGCGACAGCAGGGTTGTGATCGAGAAATTGCCCATGCCACAGACTCAAATCGGCCGCATTGGACCGCATGGGTCGTTCGCGGCAAAGGGTTCCGGCAGGGAGGATCCCGCCGTGTAGGCCAGCGGCTGACCGCCCTCGTCCGGGCCGCACGGCGCCTTCAAGGGCTTGTAGGCGCAGCCCGAGAGAGCGAGGCCCAGCACGATCGTGCCCAGGATGATGAGCCGATGCCGCCTCACGGCGAACCATCCTTCGGAGGTGAGAACGTCATGGCACGCGAAGCCGCCTCGGCATCGGTCTGCGGTGGGACCTGCACGGCCGGCTGCTGCGGCGTGACGATCCGACCAATGATGAGCAGACCGGCCAGGGCGATGGCCGCCAGGCTCGAGGCCACGACGAAGGAGAAGACCGCTCGACGCCGGAACATGCGGCTTCTCCTGCTCATCGCTGCGAAAAGACCATCGCGCGGGCGGCAGCCGATTCCGATGCGATCCGGTCGAGATTTTGCTGGTTCGCGGCGGCGGCTGCGTTGTTCACCACGCCGGTGAGCTCGTTGATGGTCTGTCCGGTCTGGATCTGAATCTGCGTGTTCTGATCGACGCTGCCCTTCAGATCCTTGGCCTGACCGATCTGCTGGCCGCCCTGGACGAAGGCGCTTGAGCGCGTCTGGATCGCGCCCTGGGTTGAGTCGATCAGGCCGGAGAGGGTCGCTGCGACATTGACTGCGTTGGAATAGGCCTTGTCCGAAGGGTGGGATTGGCCGCCGGTCAGGCCGGTGATCGTCTTGACCAATTGCAAGCCATTGATCAGGCCCGAGACGATATTCTGCGAGGTCGATCCCATTCCAGCGAAGGACAGCGCCCCGCCGGAAATCACCGTGCCGAGCGAGGGGGCCTTTGCCATCGAGAATCCGCCCCCGAGTGCCATCTGGGCGAGGCTGCCTTGAGCATCCGATGACCGATTGCCAGTGACCGCTTCCAGCGTCTTCTTGGTGTGCTGAAGGATGTCGCGATCGGCCTGCAGGATCTGCTGGGTATTGGTCGCGATCTCCTGGGCCTTGGCGAGGTTCGCATTGTCGATGACGGGCACGCCCTGGGCATGGCTCAGGTTCGTGCCGAGCGTCACGATGCCCGCAAGAACGACGATCCGCATGGCAGACTCCTACCGGTTAGAGGAAGCGGCGGCTTCGAGTGCCGCCGCGACGTCGGTCGTCGAGAGTGACGAGCCCACAGATCCTGTTGCGCTCAGAGCTACGGAACCGGCTGCGGCGCCCGTAGCGTTCTGTTGTTGCATCTGCGTGAGGTAGAACAGGACATTTTCGCTGCTATCGATAATGCGCGCGCTGGCGCAGGCGGGATCTGGCGTCGTTCCGAGCGGTGTCGTCGAGCAGGTCGAGGCGCTGCGGCAGGGATCCGCTATGGTGCCGTTGCCGATCATGCCTTGAGGGCAGGTCGAGCCATCTGACCCGGGGCCGCCGCCCATCCTCAAGCCACTGGCGCCGCGGCTGCGGTCGCTGGTGCGTGCCAAATTCAGCGCATTGATCGCCGTGACCCAGAGGTTTGTGGCATTGGTTGCACCCGTCCAGGCAAGGCCGTTCTGGATACGCGCCGCGCTATTCATGTCGAGTGCGGCCATGACGGTCGTGGCCGTCCCGACCTCCTGGCCGGCGCTGCGAAAGGCGCTTTGGGCGCTCTCAAGGCTGGTCCGACTGGCCTCCAGCCCACCAACGACGTCACCCGTAGTCTTGAAATGGTTCTGGCTCGCCAATGTCGAGCCCTTGGCGTCGGCGGCCGGTGTCGCCGGCATCGTCGGCGAATAGGCCTGGATCGTCTTCGCTCCCGAGCCCGCCTGCGCCTTGGTCGCTGGATCCTTGACCTCGGCCTTCTTGCCCGTGGTGACGGCGCATTTGACGCCATCGTTGGCGCTTTTGCGCTGGGTCGTGATCGGTACGAGCTTGATGGTCGTGCCCGAGGTGGCGGCTTTCTGATCGAGCTGCCTGGCGTCATTGGTGGGAATCGCGGCGAAAGCCGGCGCGAAGGCCAACAGACTGCCGACGATGAGGAATGGTCGAAGCACCCAGTTCATACGTCGCCCCTTCCCATGAAAACCGGCAGCCAGTCGGCAGGATCGTCACCGAGGCGGGCTCGCAGTGCCGTGAGTTCTGCAACGGTCTCGGTTCGGCCCGACAGCACCTTGATCAGGTCGGGCATGCCCGCGAGGTTCAGTTTCGCGATGACGCTGTCGCGGCCATGCTTGATCAGGAAAGAGCGGCTTTCCGGAACCGTGTTGCGGATCCAAGCGACCTCCCGGTCGGTGAGACGGAAGGCCTGGGCATAGCTCTCGTCGTCGGCTTTCGGATTCGGGAAGAAGATGTTGGTCGCGGTCTGCTCGATCAGCGTGTTGGCGGATCTGGAGCGGACGATATCGGCGGCCGATTGCGTGCCGAAGCCAATGATGCCGTTCTGCTTGCGGATTGTCTTGAGCTTGTCCTTGATGAAGAAGGCGAAGACCTCGTCGTCGAGAAGCCGCCAGCCCTCATCAAGGAAGATCATCACCGGATCGCCGCCGAGCAATTCCTCGGTGCGGTGAAAGATGTACATCAGCGCGGCCGTTCGGATGACTGGGTCGTCGAGCACCCGGGTCATGTCGAAGCCGAAGATCGATGACAGCGAGAACTGATCTTCCTCATTGTTGAAGAGCCAGCCGCGTTGATCCGACCGCATCCAGCTCTCCAGCCGTGCCAGCAGATCCCCTTCCCCTGCCCTGATGCGGCCGCGCAGCAGCGTCGAGAAGGCCTGCAGCGTCCGGCCCTCCGGTCCCGCTGCCAGCGCCGAGCCGATCGCGTTGCGGATCACCTGTTCTTCCGACGCGCTCAACAATCCACCACTGGTCGGCCGGAGCATGAAGGCGAAGAGCTGGAACAGGAATTCCCGGTTCGGCGCCGTGTCCGGCAGGGACAAGGGATTGAAACCGGTCGGCTCCCCTGGCGTCAGTACCTCGTACTGTCCGCCAAGCGCACGGATGAAGATCTCGGCGCCGCGGTCCTTGTCGACGAAAAGCAGCTTTGGCCGCGGCTCGATGCGCTGGGATTGCGCCGAAATGAACGACAGGAACACCGTCTTGCCGGAGCCCGAGGGCCCGACGACGGTGAAATTGCCGAGGTCGCGGATATGGTGGTTGTAGTAGTAGGCAGTCTGTGAGGTCGTCTCGAAAACCGAGATCGCCGGTCCCCAGTGATTGCCGCTCGGCCGGCCGCTCGGATAGTTGTGCAGCGAGACGAAGCCCGCGAAATTCTTCGACGAGATGATCGACTTCCGCGCGATATAGGAGAAGTTTCCCGGCAGCTGGGCCCAGAAGGCGGGCTCGCAGTTGAGGTCCTCGCGGGTCCAGATCACCGAGCGATCGGTCAGGGCCGCACCAACGGCGGTGACCGTCGCGCCGACCTCGGCCATGTCGCGCCCGAGGCACATCACGGTCATATGGTGCTCGCCATAGATCGCCTCGGAGGCGAGCAACTCGTCGCGGGCATCGTCGAGCTGTTCGGCGACGATCGAGCCGGCTTCGTCGGACATGTCGACCTGGCGCGAGACCCGATCGATCTGCTTGGCGGCTTCTGGCCGATCGACGATCGCGAAGCTCTGTGTCGCGATGAACTCGTGGGGAACGCGCAGCAGGTTGTCGAAGGAGCCGGGCCCTGTCTGGGCAGGGTATTCGCGGATCGAGATCATCGCCCCGAACCGCGTATCGCCAGCGGAGGCGCCACGAATTTCGACGGCATTTCGGCCAAAGAAGATGCGTTTCTGCGCAAGAGCGTCCGCGAGTGCCATCCTCGGCAGATGCATCGGGCGCGGCAGGCCACCGTTGACGAGCTGGACGAGAAACTCCAACGGCTCCGAGTACCAGACCCCATCGCGCGATATGACGCTGAGAGGGCGGGCGCCGTAGACCGTGAGTGTCTCCCGGACGGCTGTCGCCGCATCGCGCAACTCGCTGAGCGCGGTCTGCATCGCCACGGATTCCCCGCCAGCCTCCCTTCGGCCGATCAAGCGTGACAGCGAACTCTCGAAGGTCCCGGCCTGGCCCTGGAGTGGCCGGCGCACAATCGTGAGGTAAAGCTCGTTGACGAACATCCGCCGCGTCGAGAGCGCAGCCTGGTAACGCTCGTCGATCTCCCGGCAGAGCGCATTGTCGAAGGTTGACGGGATCGAAGGCTCGACCTCGCGGCGGATGATGTGGCTGACGAGCGCAAAGCGCGAATTGGCGAGCGTGCGCACGACGTCGTTGCGCGCCAGCAGCCGCGAATTGACGGCGCTCATATCGGCAGTCTCGAAGGAATAACCCTCGAGCTTCAGGATCGTCAGGACCAGCCCGTCGCGCGTCCTGATGACTGTGTCGTCGACATGGCGGGTAAAGGGGATGTGCGAGGCGACAGGTCGCTCCCGTCGCGAGACCGCGCCATAGGTTAGTTCGTCGAGAAGGGCGCGCGCGATCATGATCGCCCTCAGACGCGATAGCTGTCGGCGCCCCAGAAGGCGCGAGAGCGCGGCGGGCAGCGCGACGATTTGACGAAGAGGATCTCGAAGATCCGATCGTCGCGCAGCGTCAGCACATAGCCGAAGAGATGCAGCGGGATCGCGACGAGCAGCATCAAGAGGTTGTGCGAGACCAGAAAGCACACTGACGAGGCGACGCCATTGAACATGAAATAGAGATACGGCACGCCCATCAAGGTCGGCGCCCGCGTCAACGCCTTGACCAGAGGCGTGATCAGTGGCTGCTCCGGGTCTTGCACGCTCATTGCCCGACCGCCGACTGGAAGAACTGAACGATCTGCGCCGATCCGAACACCAGGACGATGCCGAAGATGACCGAGCCGGCCACACCCCAGGTCAGACGGCCGGCCCAGGCGAAGAAACCGCAGGCAATGACGGCAAGCGTCGCGAGCGCCGTCGAGATCGGACCGGTCAGTGCCTGCACGAGCTGGTTCAAGGTCGATTGAACCGGCTGTAACGTGCCGGACTGCGCCTTCGCGTCAATGGCAGCCAGCGTCAGCAATGTCGCGCCGGCCGCGCGGAAAAAATGTCTCGAAAGCAGCATCTGCAGCATCCTCATTCGATATGCATGACAAAATCGGCCGTCGAGGCTGGCTGGGTGCCGGCCGGGCGATGTCTCGGAGTGGTCAAAGCCTGTGCGGTCCGTCTATCGGGTACGCCGCTGGAGCTTGGACCAAATTCGATCCCTTCGAGCCCAGGCCAACCCGCGAGGTCGTTCACGACGGTGGCGACGAATCGCACGGTTTCGGGAAACGGCGGCACGCCGCGATGCGCGATCAGCGTCTCTTCGCCTGCGTTGTAGGCGGCGAGCACATAGAACGGATTGCCATGGCGGGACTGGAGATGGCGCAGGAAGCGCACGCCGCCGCGGACATTTTCGCCGGGATCGCAGAGGTCGACCTTGAAGCGCTCGGCCGTTTCTGGGGTGAGCTGCATCAGCCCGTAGGCACCCTTCTCGGATTGCGCCGTCGAGATCAGGCGGCTTTCCGCCTTGGCGACGGCCAATGCGAAAGCTGTGTCGAACCGCTCCTCGACCGCGACCCGTCGCACGAGCGCCTCGGCCTCGCCGGCCGCCAGCTGCGTTCGTGGATCGCAGACGGGGCGAGAGGTGTCCGAGCCGATCACGTCGACGCTGGTCGGAGTCTGGGAGATCGGCACGAGGCGACCGGATGCGTCGAGCGCCGCTGTTGGCTCAGGCAACTTGTCCTGAAATTTAACTGGCGCCGTCGCCTCCTCCCCCCAAACCGGTCCTGCCAGAACTGCGATCACTATGCTCGTCGAAAGCGTCAGCCGCATCGTGGATTCGCCTCTCGCCAAATCGGTCAGTAGTCAGTATATTGACGTTCTGACAGTTGGCAACAGCCGGAAACACGATGCCCCTATCAGAACGCTGCTGCGCAGCATCGAGGGCTGCGAGGATGATAAAGGCCGCCAGCCTGGCGTTGGGCATGAGCATCGCGCCGGCGGTCGCGCCTGCCCAGGAGGCCTCCTTTGGTTGCAAGGTCCTGCTCTGTGCGGCCGCTACCGCTCCGAGCTGGTCGGGGATTCCGTATTGTATACCGGTCATGCAGCAGCTTTTCCGACAGCTTGCCCGGGGCGGGGGCTGGCCTGCATGCCCAGAAGGGCAAACAAGCAGTCTCGGACACGAGCCTTATCTCCCCTGCCCCGCCGGCTGGACGCCCGCCGAAAGTGCAGCCAGTCACGAGCAGGCGCCTGCCCTATCGTCTCCGAATGGTAGCCTCTGCATCAACCTGTCCAAGCCGTCGACCGACTGCATGGCCAGCTCGGAGGGCGGCTGCCAAACCAGCTATCCGAGCCAGCCGCGGCAGGCGCGGGAGGAGCCGTATTACGTCGACATCACCACCACGAACGGTCAGCAGCGCTTCTATTTCGCGCTGAAGGGCTACTGAGGATGCGCCTCGTCAGGGTCCTTGTTGCAGGCCTCGCCGGTGCTTGCGCCATGGCTGCCACTGCGCAGGAGCCGGCCTCGCCGCGTTGGTTCGCGATCGGGCCGACTGCGATCTTCGAGACCGGAGACAGCTGGGCGGATGGCGGCGTGGACTATCGCCTCTACGGCGTTCAGTCCTGCCTGCGCGGGACGAGCTTCACCAACGGCGCGGGCGTCAGGCGCGATTGCGGCGAGGCATCACTGGCTATGTTGGTCGCGCTGATCCGGGACCTACAACCGCAGTGCCATCAGGCTGGCGCGCAGCCGAATTCGCGCATTGTCTTGGTGTTCTGCGTCGCTACACGAGCCGCGGGCGCAGGTGCTGGCTCTCGCATCGATCTCGGCACGGCCCTGATCTCGTCGGGCTTCGGCTTTGCCTCGCTCGCGCCCGATGGCCGGCCCGTCCATTCGCCTTATTTCGTCGCGCAGCAGGTTGCGTCGCGCGCGAGGGCCGGCCTTTGGGCGTTTCCCGATCTGCCCGAGCCGAATGCCATCATCCTGCGTGCGTTGCGTGAGGGCCGGCCACATGCGGGGTTCGAGAATCCGCCGGGGCAACAATGAACGATCGCGACCCCATCGTTCGAGTCTGCTCCAAAGGGCGTCTGAGTGCGGATTCCGATTCCGACCGGCCATCATTCCGATAATTGACCGGCCGGGATTCC
>NZ_LSKN01000293.1:0-26335 GCF_001557075.1 Methylobacterium sp. CCH7-A2 | reverse complement strand
CCGCCCGGGAACTGGCCTCGATCTATTTACTATCCGAGTGGTGCAGCAGGGCGTCCGGCTTGCCGCGGCGCCAGATCGCCATGATGAGCGCGTCGGTGACGAGCGCCGCCGTCATCTCCGCCTTCATCGACCAGCCGACGACCCGGCGCGAAAACAGGTCGATCACGGCCGCCACATAGAGCCAGCCTTCTGCGGTCCAGACATAAGTAAAATCGGCGATCCACCGCTGGTTCGGTCGGCTCGCCGTGAACTGACGATCGAGCACATTGGGCGCGGTGGCCGACGCCGGTCGCGCCCCCTCATCCTTCGGCAGACCACGGCGCCTGGGACGCGCCCGCAGGGCCTGCGAACGCATCAGACGCTCGATCTTGTGAAGGCCGCAGGAGACGCCTTCCGCCAGAACGTCTCGCCAGACGCGGCGCGCGCCATAGGTCCGGTCGCTGGCCTTGAAGCTCGCATGGACCTTGGCGCCAACCGTCTCGTCGTCCCGCGTCCGCTGGCTCGGCGAGCGCGTCAGCCAGGCGTGGAACCCGGAGCGCGAGACGTCCAGCGCTTCGCAAAGCCACGCCACCGGCCAGATCGAACGGTGCCTCGCGATGAAAGCGAACCTCATAGCGCTTCCCTCGCGAAGTAGGCTGCGGCCTTTTTTAGGATGTCGCGCTCCGCCTTAAGCTTGGTGACCTCACGCCGCAGACGCTCGATCTCGAGCTGCTCCGGCTTCATCTGGCCCTGTCCGGGAAAGGCCTGCGCCGGATCGGCGGCAAAATCCTTCACCCATTTGCGCAGCACGTTGTCATGGACATCGAGATCCCGAGCCGCCTGCGCGACGCTCACCCCGCGATCCTTGATCAGGCGAACCGCCTCGATCTTGAACTCACGCCCAAATCGTCTTCGCTCCATCTGCCACCTCCGGTTTCATGAAAACACCCAATCACGGTGTCCACGAAACCGGCAGCAGGCCAATTCCATTTTTTTGAAGGCTGGGACGAATGTCCGGTTGTGGGCAGTCATCGAATGCCTGGAAGCGGCGCGATCGAGCCGACCAGAGAGGGACTGACGATGCCAGCTCCCCACCTCGTTGCGGACGTTACAGTTGCACCTTGAGATGGCACTGGTTCGGGAAAATGCCAACATCTCAAGCCCGCTCATGCGATGCTTGGCGCCACTCGTTCAGGACAGCGCGTCAGCGACGTAGTACTGCACTTCAAGCATTATGCAGCCACTTTCCGACCGGAACGGTCCATGAGGCGTTCCCGGCGGCCGGCAGGAATACATCATCGCATCTGGGGTAGCAGCACCTCCGCCGATGGGCCCGATCGCACCCTTGATGACGAAAACCTCCTCCCAATAGTCGTGGACGAGGGGCTCGGTCGTCGCGACGCCTGGAGCAAAGCGGACGAGGCGGGTTCGAGCGCCCGTCTTGTTCTCCTCGTCCAGGTCATCGGCCAGCATTTTCACCTCAAGCCCCGCCGGAAACCCCGGCAAAGGCAGCCAGCCGTCGTTGTTATCGAACGGCAGCATTTCTATGTGCCGACGGGGCGCTTTCGACATCCTGTGCTCCATGCGCTGACTAGCAGCTACTCTGCGGTCGCTCGGCTCCGCCGCCCCCTCAGCCCCGCGCCAGCTCTTGCTCGACTTCAGGCAGTAGGGTGAAGAGGTCGCCGACGAGGCCGTAATCGGCCACCTGGAAGATCGGCGCCTCCTCATCCTTGTTGATGGCGACGATGACCTTCGAGTCCTTCATGCCGGCGAGATGCTGGATCGCGCCCGAAATGCCGACCGCGATGTAGAGCTCGGGAGCGACCACCTTGCCGGTCTGGCCGACCTGCCAGTCGTTGGGGACGTAGCCTGCATCGACCGCCGCGCGCGAGGCGCCCATCGCGGCACCGAGCTTGTCGGCGACGGGCTCGATCACCTTGGTGAAATTCTCGGCGGAAGCCAGGGCGCGGCCGCCCGAGATGATGATCTTGGCCGAGGCAAGCTCCGGACGGTCCGACTTCGCGACTTCCTCGCCCTTGAAGGACGAGTTGCCGGGGTTCTCGGCGGCACTGACGCTCTCGACCGGGGCCGAACCGCCCTCGGCGGCAGCCGGGAAGGAGGCGGTGCGGATGGTGAGGAGCTTCTTGGCGTCGCCGGACTGCACGGTCTGGATCGCGTTGCCGGCATAGACCGGGCGCTCGAAGGTGTCGGCCGAGATAACCTTGGTGACGTCCGAAACCTGCATCACGTCGAGCAGGGCGGCGACGCGCGGCAGGACATTCTTGCCGGTAGTCGTGGAAGGGGCGACGATGGCGTCGTAGCCGTCGGCGAGCTTGACGATTAGCGCCGCGAGCGGCTCGGCCAGCGCATGGCCGTAGGCCGCGTCATCCGCCAGCAGCACCTTCTCGACGCCGCCGAGCTTGGCCGCCGCATCGGCAGCCGCCTTGGCATCCTGTCCGGCGACGAGGATGTGGACGGGAGCGCCCAGCGCCCGCGCGGCGGTCAACGTCTTGGCGGTGGCGTCCTTGACGGAGGCGTTGTCGTGTTCGGCGATCAGGAGCGTGGTCATCAGATCACCCCGGCAGTCTTGAGCTTCGAGACGAGTTCGGCAGCGCTCGCCACCTTGACGCCGGCGGAGCGGCCGGCGGGCTCGGTCGTCTTCAGCACCTTCACGCGCGGGGACACGTCGACGCCGAGGGTCTCGGCGGTGGTCTCGTCAAGCGGCTTCTTCTTCGCCTTCATGATGTTGGGCAGCGAGGCGTAGCGCGGCTCGTTCAAGCGCAGATCCGTGGTGACGATCGCCGGCAGCTTGAGCGCCACCGTCTGCAGGCCGCCATCGACCTCCCGGGTGACGTCAACAGAATCCGCGGCCAGCTCGACCTTCGAGGCGAAAGTGCCCTGCGGCCAGCCCAACAGGGCGGCGAGCATCTGGCCGGTCTGGTTGCAATCGTCGTCGATCGCCTGCTTGCCGAGGATGACGAGGCCGGGGCTCTCCTGCTCGACCACCTTCCTCAGCAGCTTGGCGACGGCCAGCGGCTCGACCGTGCCGTCGACCTTGACCAGGATGCCGCGGTCGGCGCCCATCGCAAGACCCGTGCGGATCGTCTCAGCCGCTTGCGCCGGGCCGATCGAGACCACGACCACCTCGGTCGCCTTGCCCGCTTCCTTGAGCCGCAACGCCTCTTCGACGGCGATCTCGTCGAAGGGGTTCATCGACATCTTCACATTGGCGAGCTCGACGCCCGAACCGTCCGCCTTCACGCGGATCTTCACATTGTAGTCGACCACCCGCTTTACGGGCACGAGGATTTTCATGTCAGAACCTCTTACTGAGATGTCGAGAGGGATGCGTCGAAAGCTGCGGCGGGCGCGCTTGGCACCCGCTTTAGGATTGATCGCGCGCGGATGCGAACGGGCTCGTCGACCATCGCGCCGTCAATAGCCACTGCGCCGTCGCCGCTGGCCATGACCTTACGAGCCCACAGAACCTCGGCCTCATCCGGAGCGAAGCCCGCCTGGATCGCAGTTACCTGGCGAGGATGGATGCAGAGCTTTCCACTGAACCCGAGATCTCGGGCATGGCGAGCATCGCTCGCAATCAACGGGGCGTCGTCGATTGCTGTCGTCACTCCATCGATAGGCTGCGGCAGGCCAGCCAGCCGGCAGGCAACGACAAGCTCGGAACGGGCCAGGAGCAGCGCTTCCCGCGTATGGCCGCATCCAAGATCGGCACTGAAGTCGATGCTCCCGAAAGCGATGCGTCCGACGTTGCGTGTGATTGCGATCCGGCGCGCATCGGCAAGCCCCCGCACGCTTTCGATCAATGCGACGACGGGCAGGTCGAGTTGCTCACAGAGCGTCTCAAACTCGGGACCAAACTCCGCTTTCGGAAGGACGACCGCGCTGAAGCCATGCCCTCTCAGCGCCGCGATGTCCCGGTCGTGCCAGGGCGTACCGATCCCGTTGACCCGCACCAGGACCGGCTTGTCGGTGAAGTCACGCTTCAGGGCGGCCCGTGCCTGGTCCTTCCCGTCAGCAGCGACGGCGTCCTCGAGGTCGATGATGATCGCATCGGCGTCGGTCGAAGCCGCTTTCACAAAGCGCTCAGGCCGGTCTCCCGGAACGAAGAGCGCGACGGTGATGTCCGGCAACGCCGTCATTGCCACGACGCCTCGGCTACCATGCACTCTGGACCGTCCTGCCTGGCGGTCCAGAGCTTCAACCCATCGCCCTCGTCGCGCGCGTTGAGTGCGAAGGCGGCATCGTCGAACAGCGGCGACTGGCCACGAAAGCGGAAACGGCTCGGCGGCGAGGCGCGCAGTTCAGTGGCGTAGTTCAGGAGCATCGCAGCCTGCATCGGCCCGTGGACGACGAGAGCCGGATATCCCTCGACCTCCATCGAGTAGCGCCGGTCGTAATGGATGCGATGGGCGTTGAAGGTCAGCGCCGAATAGCGAAGCAGCAGCGGAGGCTCGATTTTCATCGGACGCCGATATGTGCCCGCTTCAGCCGATGGCGGCGTCTTCGGTGTGGCTCCGGTAGCCTCCAGATTCCGGTAGACGATGTCCTGCCGCTCTTCGAGCACGAGCCGTCCGTTCCCCTCGATCTGGTGCTGCACGGTGACGAAGCAAAGCGCCCCTGTGCGCCCTTCCTTGTAGACAACGTCCGCGATGCGGGAGATCCGCCTCACCTCGTCGCCAACCCGCAGATCGCCGTGGAAGCTTTGGCTGCTGCCTGCCCACATGCGACGCGGTAAGGGCACCGGTGGAAGGAAGCCACCGCGTTCGGGATGGCCGTCCGGTCCGAGCTGTGCAGTCGGGACCGCAGGCTGGGCCAGGCAGACATGGATCATCCGGGGTGCAATCTCGCCGCGCTTCGGCGCTTCTCCGGGAAGGTCGAAGGTCGCGTGATATTTTCGCGCGAGGTCCTCGGTCAGGACGTCCGAGCCAAGATCCTCGCGGCCGATCCAGCTTCGAAGATGGTCGATATCGACAGTAAGCGCTTCGACCGCGGTCATCAGTATGACCTCGGCATGCCGAGCACATGCTCCGCGAGAAACGAGAGGATCAGGTTCGTCGAGATCGGTGCGACCTGATAGAGGCGCGTCTCGCGGAACTTGCGCTCGACGTCATACTCTTCGGCGAACCCGAAGCCGCCATGGGTCTGGATGCAGGCATTGGCGGCCTCGAAAGACGCATCCGCCGCGAGCATCTTGGCCATGTTGGCCTCGGCGCCCGGATTGGCTCCGGCCTCGTAGAGCCGGATCGCCTCGCGCACCATAAGCTCCGCGGCGCGCATGTTGGCGTAGGCCTTGGCGATCGGAAACTGGATGCCCTGGTTCTGACCGATCGGTCGTCCGAAGACGTGGCGCTCCTTGGCGTAGTTCGACGCCTTGTCGATGAACCATTTTGCGTCGCCGACGCATTCGGCGGCGATCAGGATGCGTTCCGCGTTCATGCCCGACAGGATGTAGCGGAAACCCTTGCCCTCCTCCCCGATGAGGTTTGCGGCCCGGACCTTCACATTGTCGAAGAAGACCTCGGTGGTGGCGTGGTTCATCATCGTGCGGATTGGCCGGATGGTCAGGCCGTCCTTCAGCGCTTCTCGCATGTCGAGAATGAAGACCGAGAGCCCATCGGTGCGCTTTGCCACCTGGTCGCGCGGGGTGGTGCGAGCCAGAAGCAGCATCAGGTCAGACTGCTCGGCGCGGCTCGTCCAGATCTTCTGGCCGTTCACGACGTAGTGGTCGCCGTCGCGACGGGCAGTCGTCCTCAGTGCCGTCGTGTCCGTGCCACTGGTTGGCTCGGTGACGCCGAAGGCCTGAAGGCGAAGCTCGCCCGAGGCGATCTTGGGGAGATAGCGCTGCTTCTGGTCCTCAGTGCCATGTCGCAGCACCGTGCCCATCACATACATCTGGGCATGGCAGGCGGCGCCATTGCAGCCCTGTCGCTGGATCTCCTCCATGATGACGGCGGCGGCCGATAGCGGCAGACCGGCCCCGCCATACTCCTCCGGGATCAGCGCCGATAGGAAGCCGCTTTCCGTAAGAGCCGAAACGAACTCCGTCGGATAGGCCATCTCGCGGTCGCGCTTGCGCCAGTACTCGCCCGGAAAGTCGGAGCAGAGCTTCGCGACGGCGTCGCGGATCTCTGAGTGATCGGAAGCATGCTGCATGATGGCCTCAGGACTGTCGTGGGGCGGTCGCGACCGCGCGCCAGGTCTGGAATGTTTCGTCGCCAACCCCATCGAGCACCGCTCGCAGGGCGCTCGTCATTGGGAGGTGGCCGGCCGCCTCTCCGATCGAAAGCGCAAGGTCGATGTCCTTGCGCAGGATGGCTTGGAGGGAATCGAAATCCGCGCGGGTTGCCGTCCAGGCGTCATAAGCCTCGCCTGCATCGTTCGAGCGGACGGTGAAGAAGTTGCGCCCTGTGCTGGCTTCGAAGACCGGAATCGCGTCCGGCAGCGCGATGCCGTTTTCGCCGGCAATGCGATAGGCTTCGGCCGCGATCATCAGCGTGGTGATGCCCACGAGATTGTTGACGATCTTCGTCGCCTGCCCCGCTCCAAGCGGGCCGCAATGGAAGATGCTGCTGCCCATGGACTGCATCAGGGGGCGCAGTTCCTCGCAATCCTCAGCACGCCCTCCCATGATGATGGCGAGGGTCCCATCGCGAGCCTTCAAGGCTCCGCCGCTAATGGGGGCATCGACGACCCGCACGCCGTCAGGCTCAAGTTCCTGCGCGAGCTCGCGCATGGTTTCGGGAGCGATCGTCCCCATGACGACGAGGATCGGCTTGCGGCCGTTGAGCCCGCTGCGCAGGCCGCCTTCCCCAAGCACGACGGAGCGAGCCTGCTCGGGGGTCGCGACCAGGATGATGACTGCGTCGCAGCCAGCGCAGTCGGTGGCGCGTTCAACGCAGTTGACGCCCAGCGCGGCGAACGGCGCGCGGGCTGCTTCGCTGCGGTCGCAGACCGTAAGGGCGAAGCCCGCCTTATGGATGTTCATGGCCATTGGAGCGCCCATGGCTCCGACGCCGATCACGGCGACTGATTTGATCATGGATTGCGCCTCAGGAAATGGTCACACCACTGTCGACAGAGATGACTTGGCCCGTGACCACGCGGGCTTCATCGCTGCCGAGGTAGACCGCCATGTCGGCGATATCGAGCGGCCGACAGGGTCCGAGAAGGTGCTGGCCGGCGAGACGCCGCAACTCCTCTCGCTCCTGCAACAGCGCTTCGGCACGTGGTGTCAGCACAAGACCCGGCGCAATGGCGTTCACGCGAATATTGTCTGGTGCGTACTCGACGGCCATCGAACGGGTCATCGCCGCGACGCCACCTTTGGCCGCGGTGTAACAATCGCGCTCCGGCAGAGCCATCAAAGCGACCATCGACGAGAGATTGACCACCGAGCCGCCGCCCGAACGGACCATCTCGGGGATCGCATATTTCGAGCACAGGAACGTGCCGTAGAGATCGAGCTTGATGACGCGCCAAAACTCCTCGTCCGGGGCCTCCGTTACACGCGCGTCGGCCGAGCTCGATCCGCCGGCGATATTGCAGAGAATGTCGAGCCGGCCGAACTCCGACACGGTCTTCGCCATCGCAGCCTTGACCTGTTCGGGATCGGTGATGTCGCAGACGAGCGGTAGCCCATTCTCGCCCGCCTTGGCCTCTTCCAAGGTTTCATCGAGCGCAGGCCCGCTGATATCGGCCGCGACGATGCGGGCCCCCTCGGCAATGTAGCGGGCGCAAGTCGAGCGTCCGATGCCGCCAGCAGCACCGGTAATGAAAGCAACTTTGCCGGACAGCCTTGCCATGTCGTCCTCCTGTTCAGACCATCCAGCCGGCGCGTTCGCCGTCGAGAATGGCGATGTCCACCTGACGCGGGGCCACGGCATCACCGACGAGCTGGACCTCCAGGTCATTCCCCGCCAGTTCGGAAGCCAGGCTGGCGTTCGCGCTATTGCCCATGGCGAGAATGACCGGGCCGGCGTGCTCGATTTCGCTGAACGCGCCGCCGAAGCGGTCCTCGCAGATCAGGCGCCGTTCCTCGATTGCGGTGACGAAGCGCGTCGGCAGGACCTGGATCCCCAGAGCAGCCAGACGCCGGTACAGCGCGGGCGCATGATGGACAGGCAAATCCGCGCCGGCGTGCATGTGCGGTGTGACGATGGTGACGGCATGCCCCAACTCGGCCAACTTCTCCGCGGCAGCTGTTCCGGAGAGATGTGGATCGTCCTCGATCACAATGACCGGGCCGTTGAAGCTCTCAGGTTGAAGAAATGCGTCCCAGACGGTTCGGACGCGCGGGAGTTCGGCACCGAGAATGCCGGAAGCCCCGGGGCGCAGCGAGCTGTACCCGTCGCGGCGAGGCGATGAGCCCGTCGCAAGGACAACAGCTTCGAAAGCGCCGTTCGCCAAGGTCGTCCGGTCCGCCTCGGCATTCAACCGGATGTCGACCTGCAGCCTCTCCAGCATCTCGATCTGCCAGCGGTGAATCTCTGCGAAGCCGCGCCGCGAAGTGATCTCGCTGGTCATGAGGTTCTGACCGCCGAGCCGATTGCTGCGCTCGAACAGCGTCACGCGATGTCCGCGCTCGGCGGCGACACGCGCGGCTGCCAGTCCTGCGGGGCCACCACCCACAACCGCCACGCGCTTCGATCGCGGCGCAGGACGCATGGTCCCGATTCCAATCTGGGCTTCCCGGCCGACTGCGGGGTTGTGGACGCAGCCAACGCCGCGCCCGCGATCGAGGCCGACGATGCAGGACTGGTTCGAGTAGGTGCAGATGCGGATGCTCTCGCGGTCCCCTCTGGCCGCCTTCAGCGGCAACTCGGGATCAGAGATCAGCGCGCGGGCCATGCCGATGAAGTCGGCGCTGCCGGATGCGAGCACCGCCTCGGCCGCTTCCGGAGTCGCGATACGGGAGCTGACGCAAACCGGGAGGCCATCTACGGCCTGCCGTATCGCTCCCGCTTCTTCGGCAAATTGGGCTTCCGGAGCAGTGATGTCTGCGATCCAGCCGGGATAATGCAGTGAGGTCAGCCCGCTGACATTCAGATAGCTGATGCCTTCCGTCCGAAGCCGCGCTGCGATCGCGGTGGCATCGGCGAGCTGAAGGCCACCCGGAACGTCATCCCTGCCATTCACTCGGGCGCCGATCAGGAAATTCGGGCCGACCGCCGCTCGGATTGCCCGAAGCCCTTCGAGCAGGAAGCGCATGCGGTTTTCGAGGGATCCGCCGTAGCGGTCTGTCCGCTTGTTGGTCGCCGTCGAGAGGAATTCATGCAGCAGGTAGCCTTGAGCCGCAAAAAGCTCGACGCCGTCGGCGCCCGCCTCCTGCATGTTCAGGGCAGCCTCGACCATTGTCGCAACGTATTCAGCGATGTCCTGTTCGCTCATCTCCTTTGGGATCTCGCCGGTTCGCGGACACGGCAGCGGCGATGGAGCAAATAGCGGGATGCCGAACTGGGTTGTGCCTGGTGACCGCAATTGGCGGCCGCTCATGTTGAGCTGTGAGACGAAGCAGGCTCCCTCGGATTTAATCGCCGAGATCATGCGCTGATAATGCGGCTGCAGGCCGCGATCATTGGCCAGGTCCAGCCCGCCCAGTGCCGTCGTTTCGAGCGCCCCGCCCCAGGTCGCAGTATGGCGCCAGGACGGCGGCATCAGGAAGTTGGACATCACGATCAGGCCGGCGCCGCCCTTCGCGCGCTCGACATGGTAGGCGATCGTTCGCTCGATCGCGGAGCCGTAGCCGGCGCCGAACATCACCGCATGCGGCATCATCGCAATGCGATTGCGCAACGTGACGTGGCCGAGAGCGAGCGGGCTCAGCAGCCTCTCGTAGCCGGCGGCGGGCATCTCAGAACGGCGCCTTCTTCGGGAAGTTGGGCGCTCTCCGCTCGCGGAAGGAGTCGAGACCTTCATGCGGGTCGGGACCTGAGAACCCAAGCATCTCCAATGCGAGAGAGGCATCGAAGGTCGGGCCGGCCATCCGCAGCCAGTTGTTCAGGGCGTATTTGGTCCACTGGATGGCGGAAGGCGCCCCCTCTGCAAGCCTCGTGGCCACGGCGAGCGCCTTCTCCTGCAGCTCTTCTTCGTCGACTGCGAGCGCGACGAGTCCGAGTTGCTCGGCCTTCTCACCGCTCACGGGTTCGTTGAGCAGGAGATGATACTTGGCCTTGGCCATGCCGCAGAGCAGCGGCCAGATGATTGCGGCATGGTCGCCCGCGGCAACGCCAAGCCGAACATGGCCGTCGACCAGCTTGGCATTCTTGGCAGCGATCGGAATGTCGGAAACCAGGGCCGCGGCAAGACCGGCACCGACGGCCGCTCCTTGAATGGCCGAAACGATCGGCTTCGAGCAGTTGACGATGTTGTAGACGAGGTCTCTCGCCTCCCGCCACATATTGGCGCGTTCCTCGAAGCTCTGCGTCAGCTTTTTCACGACCTCGAAGTCGCCGCCGGCAGAGAACGCCTTCCCCTTGGCGCAGAGCAGGACGGCCAGCGTTTCGCGATCTCGATCGACAACCCGCCAGATGTCGGCCAGCTCGCGATGGGCGTCGGCGCCGAGCGAGTTCAAGCTTTCCGGGCGGTTCAGCGTCAGACGCAGCACACCTGGAGCGGGCCGGTCGCAGAGGATCGAGGGAAAGGCGGAATAGGCTTCTAGTGTCATGCTGCCTCCGGTCAGATCGAGCGGCGCGACGTGATGCCGCCATCGACGGTGATGATTGTGCCGGACGTGTAGGCGGAGCGCGGCGAGGCGAGGAACGCGAAGAGGTCGGCCACCTCGCGCACGCTCGCTGCGCGGCCAAGCGGATAGGCCGCCAGCAGTTCGACGTAGCGGCTCTCGTCGTCCCACTGCTCGCGGGCACGCTTCTTCATGATGTTGACGATCCGGTCCGTGGCGACGGGGCCGGGATTGATGCCGAGGACGCGGATGCCGTCATCGAGGCTGCGGCCACCGAGCGCCCGGGAGAAAGTCATCAGGGCAGCGTTGCCGGTCGAACCCGCGATGTAGCGGAAATCGGTGTTCTCGCCGCCATTGCCGATATTGTTCAGGATGACGCCGCCTCCAGCCGCCTTCATCGCTGCGTAGAATTCGCGGCAAAGGTCGATGTAGCCGAAGACCTTCACCTCCCAGCCTTCGCGCCAGCGCACTCCGTCGACCTGCCAGAGATCGCCGCCTGGAATGGCTCCGGCATTGTTGACCAGCACATCAACACGCCCGGCGGCCTTCCCGATCGCCTCAGCGGCCCCCTTCGCGGCAATGTCCTGCTCCTGAACCACCACCGTGATGCCGTGCTGATCGCGCAGGCGTTCGGCAAGCCTGGTGAGCTTGTCGCCCGAACGCGCGACGAGATGCAGGTTGCAACCCTCCTCTGCGAAGACCTCGGCCAGCCCTTCGCCGATGCCCTGAGAGGCACCGGTGATCACGACTTTCTGGCCGCGCAATTGCAGATCCATGGCTTCAGGCTCCTTGGCGGACGATGCGCTCGATGTCGGCGATCGCTTCCGGATTGACGAGCGAGGACAGGTCTCCCGCGGGGGAGCCGGAATAGACGCTGCGGATAACGCGACGCATGATCTTGGAGCTGCGGGTCTTCGGCAGCTGAGGCACGACGAAGACGGCCCGGGGCGCAAATGGCTTGCCTAGCCTTTCCTGGATTCGTGCTGTTGCGAGCTTGAGGATGTCGTCGGCCGGCCCCGAGCACGTGAGGAAGGCAACGAGCGCCTGGCCCTTGACCGGATCGTCTGCGCCGATCACCGCGGCTTCGATGACACCTTCGATCTCGACCAGGATTTCCTCGACCTCGGCAGGGCCGACGCGCTTTCCCGCGACCTTGATGGTGTCGTCCGAACGCCCGAGCAAGAGATAGTGTCCCTCCCCAGTACGCATCGCGAGGTCACCGTGTATCCAGACGTCGGGCACAGTGCTCCAATAGGTTTCGAGATATCGCTGCTCGTCCTGCCAGAAGCTCGCAGTCATGCCCACGAAGGGCGCGAGCACCGCGAGCTCTCCAATCGCGCCGGTCAGAGGTTGACCTGCGGGATCGAGCACGTCGACCGCAACCCCGGGGGAGCGTGTGTTGAAGCCAGCGGGCACTATTGGCTTGGTCACGACGCTGGAGAGCAGGCAGCCCGAGACTTCCGTTCCGCCCGTATAGTTGATCAGGGGGCACTCCCCCCGTCCGAAGGCCTTTTCGAACCAGACGAAATGCTCGGCAGCGATGCTTTCGCCGGCTGTGATCAGAAGGCGAAGCGATGACAGGTCGGGCGCGGTGCTGACCGCCTCGTTCGAAGCCAGGCCGCGGATCAGTGTCGGCGCTGAGCCGTAGTGAGTGACGCGATAGGTTTCAATCAACCGGCCCATCCGCGACCAGTCGGGGTAGTCAGGGGCGCCGTCGTAGCAAACCAGGGTCGCGCCGCGGAGAAGCGCCGAACCAAGAATAAGCGAGCCCGCGATCCAGCCCATGTCAGCCGGCCAACAAAAGACGTCGCCTGCTCCCACGTCGAAGTGAACCGCAGAGTCGTGTGCGATCTTGATTGGGAAGCCGCCATGCACATGGACGGCTCCCTTGGGCTTCCCAGTCGTCCCCGAGGTGAAGATCACCATGAACGGGTCATTCGGGGACATCCGTGCAGACGGCGGCGCACTGTCCGGGCTTTGCCTCACCAACTGCCAATCGAGGTAATCCGCATGGGCATCCGTCGGGGCAGAATCCTCAGGGGACCGCTTTAACACGACGAGCTCCAGGTCCGGCAGCTCCTTCCTGACGGAAGCAATGGTGTCGCGCGTCGAGATAAACCGTCCACGCCGCTGAAAACCGGTCGTGGCCAGCAGCGCCTTGGCTCCGCAGGATCCGAGACGGGCCGCAATGGCATCGGTTCCGAAGCCGCTAAAAAGCGGAACGACGATTGCGCCAATATACGCGACGGCAAGCAGCGAGACCGAGGCCTCGATTCCGTTCTCCATCAGCAGACCAACGCGGTCGCCACGCTTCAGACCAAGGCGGAGCAACCCGGCAGCCAAGCTGCGGACTTCATCCTTCAATTCTCGGTACGTGACCTCGCGGAACGAGCCATCCTCGCGCTCGGCGATTATAGCCGTCCGGGACGCCCATTCGGGATTGTCCAGGATCGTGTCGACCCAGTTGAGCTCACCGCCGACGAACCAGGCAGGGAACGGAGCGCCACGAGACAGGTCGCAGTAGCGGTCGTAGTAGCTGCTCCAGCGGATATGGCAGAAGCTCGTAACCTCGCGCCAATACCGCTCCGGTTCGGCCAGCGATAACTCATAGAGCGCGTCCGTATCCGTCGCGCCAAGGCGTCTGGATAAGGCGGTCACCTGGGCACGGTCGATATAGTCGGCGGTAGGCTGCCAGATGTCGTTGCTGTCGAGCGCCATGGTCAGATTCCCAGATAGGCCCGTTGCACCTCAGGGCTCTGCGCGAGCACGCTCGCGGAGTCCTCGGCCGTGATTGCGCCGCCCTCGAGGATGTAGGCGCGGTCGGCGATGGCGAGCGCGGTTTCCGCGTTCTGTTCAACGAGCAGGATGTTCACGCCGGTTTCAGCGACCGTTTTGATCATCTCCGCGATGCGGTCGACGATCGCCGGGGCGAGCCCGATTGTCGGTTCGTCCAGGAGCAGGATACGCGGGGCGCTCATCAAAGCGCGCGCCACCGCAATCATTTGCTGCTGGCCACCGCTGAATGTCGAGGCTTGCGTGGCGAGCCGATCCCGCAGTTCCGGAAAGAGCGAAATCACCCGGTCGAGATCGCGCTTTACCGCCGCGGTGTCGTTGCGTGCGAAGGAGCCGAGCTCCAGATTCTCAAGCATCGTCATCTCGCCGAAGAGGCGCCGCCCCTCAGGCACCACGGACAATCCCTTTCGCACGAGACGGTCCGGGGACATCCCGGTGACGTTCTCACCGAAGAGATGCACGCTTCCGGCGCTGGGACGCACGAGGCCGCAGATCGTCTTGATGAGCGTCGACTTGCCTGCGCCGTTCGCACCGATGAGGGTGACGATCTCGCCGCTGCCCACAGTGATGCTGACGTCGTTCAGTGCGGGAACAACGCCATAACGAGCTGAAAGGCCCGCGACCTTGAGGGGAAGCGCTTCAGTGCTCATGGCGATGCCCCAGATAGGCTTCGATGACCTTTTGATCGGCGCGGATCTCCGACGGCGCACCGGTTGCCAGATGCTGCCCGTGGTGCAGCACGACGATGCGGTCACAGACACGCATCACCGCCTTCATGTTGTGCTCGACGAGCAGAACCGAACAGCCGAATTCGTCCCGAATGCGCTCCAGTACGGCCAGCGTATTCGCGACCTCTGTCTGGTTCAGACCGGTCAGAGGTTCGTCGAGGCAGAGCAGCTTCGGCCGTGCCGCAAAGGCGATGCCGATGGAGACGAGCCGCTGCAGGCCGTGAGGGAGCGTGCCGGCCTCCTCCGCGAGATAAGGAGTGAGCCCCAGCATCTCGGCGGTTTCCGCCACGCGCGCGCGCCGTTGTGCACCTCCGCGGACGCCGTGAATGGTGCCCAGCAGAATGTTGTCGCCGACCGACATGCTGCGCATGAGGCTGCCGTGCTGGAAGGTCCGAACCAGGCCAAGGCGGCTGATAGCCAGAGGCGACCGACCGGTGCAGTTCTCACCAAAGACAAAGAGCTCGCCGGCTGACGGCTTGTAGAAGCCGCTGATCAAATTGAAGGTCGTGCTCTTGCCAGCACCGTTGGGGCCAATGAGCCCGAGAATCTCACGCGGGCGAATCTCCAGATCAAGATCCGAGACAGCGACCAGGCCGCCGAAGCGGCGGGTCAGACCCTTGGTGCGCAGCAGGGGTTGTTGCTCTGCCAGCATCTCAGTGTCCCCCTCCGGCTTGGGGCCGCTTGCCGCTCACTAGTCCGGTGACGCCATGAGGTAGTAGCAGGACCGCCAGCACGATCGCGGCGCCGTAGAAGATGTGCTCCCCGCCTCCGAGGCCGAGCGCATAGCTGCCGAGCACGACGAGCAGCGCGGTTCCCAAGAGCGGACCGATGATGCTGCCCTCACCGCCGACCTTGACGTAGGCCAGAGCGAATGCCGCAACGAGGAAGCTGAAATCGCCGGGGCTGATCACATTGTTGGCGAAGGCGTGCAGGCTTCCGGCCATGCCGGCTGCAGCAGAGGCCGTTGCGAAGCAGGCGATCTTCACCAGCAGGATGTTGAGGCCGACCGTCCTGGCAACATTTTCATTGTCGCGGATCGCGGTCAGAATCTTCCCGAAATCAGAACGCTCCAGAGCATAGAGCCCGAGGATAAGGAGGGCTGCCACCGCGACAATAAAGGTCGGCATCCAGCCATCCAGGATCATCGGCGGAAAGATCCCGACCATCCCGGAGGTGCCGCCGAGCGCGATGCTCTTCGAGTAGAGAATGCGGACGGCTTCAGTGAACGCGAAGCCGATCAGGAGAAAATAAGGCCCCTTGGTCCGGAGCGTGATGAAGCCGAAGAGGATCGAGACCAGGCCAGCCATGGCGCCGCCCGCGAGCAGGGCTAGCAGAAACGGCCAGTTCAGGATGGTGAGCGTTGCCCCGGTGGTATAGGCGCCGATGCCGACGAAGGCTGCGGTCGCAAAGTTCAGCTCGCCCATCAGCATCACGAAACGCAGGCTGACCGCAGTTAGAGCCCCGATCGCGATTAGATTGACCACGCTCGCAATATAAGGATCGCGAACAAAGGCGGTGCCCGCGAGCACGATAGCGATCCCGCCGAGCCAGTAAGGAAGCTTCACATCAACCATGGCCGAGAAGCCCCTTCGGCCGCACCAGCAGAACGGCGATGACGAGGAAGAAGATCGCGACGGTGGCGGAGCTCGGGTCGAAGTAGAAGCTGCCGAAGGTCTCGATCGCGGCAACGAACAACCCGCCAAGGATCGCACCTGGGACGCTGCCGAGCCCGCCCACGATGACGGCGATGAAGCCTTTGATCAGATAGTCGGCGCCGATCACCGGCGAGACGATGGTCACCGGGGCGATGAGTGCCCCGGCAAGAGCCGCGAGGCCGGATGCGATCATGAAGCCCGCGAGCGCCATGCGGTTGTAGGGGATGCCCTGCAGCATGGCAGCCTCGTGGTCGATCGAGACGGCCCTCAGGGCCTTCCCAAGCTTGGTTCGCGTGAGCGCCCAGTAGAGCGAGGCGGTGATCAGGATCGCGGCAATGCACAAGGCAAAGCGCTGATTGGTGATCGCCGCCCCAAAGATGGAGATGGTGCCTGGGAAAATCTCCGGCACGGGCCTCACGGCCCCGCCGAAGACTTTGAGCAGCACGCCGTCGAGAAGCAGAACGAGGCCGATCGACAGGATGAAAGACCCAACCATATCGCGTTGAAAGAACCGGAAGCCGCTTACGTACATCAAGAGGCCGAGCGCCATAGCGACGGCGATGCCCCCCACCGCTGCAAGCAGATAAGCAGGCAGGATGGGGAGACCGTTGGCTGCCAGCCAAGGCACCGCCCAGGCCACTGCCAGGGCAGAGACGGCGAACAGATGCCCATGGGCGAAGTTCACGATCCGCATGACCCCGAAGATCAGGGTCAAGCCGAGCGAGAACAGGATATAGACGGCGCCGATCTGCAGGCTCGTCAGGGTGAGCTGTATCGCGGTTTGCATGGTGGGCGTGCCTGGCTTGGTCCGGAGGTCACTTGCCCGAAGGCACGAGACGGGTTTTCTCGACCAGATTGCCGTCCTTCACCTGGGTGATGGTCACGGGCAGGCGCATCTGCTGGCGGGACCCGTAGGTGTCCGTGCCATAGAAATCGACCTTGCTGCCGTAGAACGAGGTGAACGAGACATCGGCCATCACGGCCGCGACCTTCTTGGGATCGATCGACTGCGCCTTCTCCATGCCCGCTTTCAGGGCGTAGACGGAGTCGTAGAAGCCGATCTGGATCGAGTTAAGCGACTCACCAAGGACGCCCCGAGCCTCTTCGTTCGTGGCCTTCTGCTGACCGGTCATGGCCGGGCTGTCAAAGGTGATGGCGGCACCCATGTAAACGTCTTCGATCGCCTTGCCGCCTGTCGCCTTGAGACCGTCGATTCCAGTGCCGACTGCGACGATCTTGACGCCCTTCCAGCCGAGAACATCCAGTTCGCGCAGGACAGCCCCGGCATCGGCCGGCGGCATCGAGGCCAAATCGACCATGTCAGGCTTGAGAGAGGCGATGCGAGCCGCGATCGGCTGGAACTCGGTCGTCCCGCGCTCGTAGAAGTCGCTCGACAGAATCTTGATGTTGTTGCCGACCCAGGCCTTGTTGGCCACGCCTTCGGTCTCGCGACCGGTCGCATCATTTGGGTTGAGCATCACGACCGACTTGGACTGCGGATGCTGCTCAAGCACGTATTTGAACATCGGCGGAATGATCTCGAACGCCGTGTTCATCTGGGTATAGGTTAGCGGGAACTTCGGCCCCTTGATGCTGAAGCCCCAGGCCGTCGTGAACATCAGCACGCCCTGCCGCTCGGCGAGCGATTGCAGCGCCTGCACGGGAGCTGTTCCAAGGCTGCCGCCAATGAATTTCACGCCGTCACGGTTGAGGAGCGTCTGCGCGACGCGAGTGCCCTCGGCAGCGTTATACTTGTTGTCATAGGCGAGGCATTCGAAGTTGTAGGTCTTGCCGTCGACTTTGACGCCACCGGCTTGCGCGATCTCTTGCGCCGCCTTCTTGCACATGAACTCCGACCCCTTGCCCCAGATCGCTCCAGAGCCCGACAGGGGTACGGAAAGCCCAAGCTTGATCGTCTCCTGAGCCTGCACGCCGCCGAGGCTGGCGAGCAGCCCAAGCGAGGTGCTCAGTCCGAGAAGCTTCATCCGCGCCTTAAACGTCATTTCCTCTCCTCCACTTCCGAGCTTCGGTTGATTCCGTGCCCGCTATCGATGCGATGTGCCGCCAGTCCCTGAGCCCGTGAGGCCGGCAATTTCGTCCGGCTCGTAGCCGAGCGAGGCCAAAAGCTCTGCTGAATCAGCGCCGAGCTTCGGCGCAGGCCGGTGCTTGGGCCGCAGCGCAGCTGTTCGGACAGCGTTTGCGACGATTGGTATCTGGCTCGCGCCCTTCGGCGCCGGCTCCAATGAAAAGAACCCGCCCTTGGCATTCTCTGGAGCCATGAGGGCCTCGGCCGGGGTCAGGGCCCGGCAAGCCGGAATCTTGGCGGCTTCAAGCTCTGCCAGACATTCATCGGACGAGCGCAACGAGCACCAGTCAGCCATGACCGCACTCAGAGCCTCGCCATTCTCGCCCCGGCCTATATCGGAGGCGAAGCGCGCGTCCACCAGCAAGTCGGGGCGACCGACGAACTCCGCCCATCGGCGAAACATGCCGTCACCGATGACCTGGATCATCAGCCAGCCGTCGCTCGTCTGGAAAAGATCAGATGGGCCGGCGATGGGGCTGCGGTTGCCGATCGGTTTGCGGCTGCGCGCGCCGGCCGCCTCCTCGATCAGCATCGGATTGGTCATCGTCAGCGCCGTTCCCAGCAGCGATGCCTGGACATGCTGGCCCCGCCCGGTGCCACGCCGCTCATACAGCGCAGCCAAGGTCGCAAAGGCAGCTGACATTCCGGTGGCATAATCGACATAGGAGACCGCGGCCCGGAGGGGACGCTCACCCGTCCCGCTCAAAGCCATCGCCCCGCTGAGCGCTTGTCCCGTGCCGTCGAAGCCGATGCGGTCGCGACTGTCTCCCTCCGGCCCATAGGCACTGATCGTGCAGAGCACGATGTCGGGGCGGATAGCCTTGAGGCTGTCGTAGTCGAGGCGCGCGCGACGCAAGGCGGCCGGCGGCAGATTGACGATGACGGCGTCGGCGGTCGCGACCAGCTTCTCGAATGCAGCCCGTCCGGTTGCGCTGTCGAGGTCGAGCGCAAGCGACTTCTTGTTGCGATTCATCTGAAGATACAGCGCGCCCCGACCCGGCTGGCCGATCGGCATCACTTCGCGATCGGGAGCGCCAGTGGGCGGCTCGATGCGGATAACCTCCGCCCCGTGATCAGCCAGCAATGCTGCGCAGAACGGGCCCGCGATATAGCGACCGAGATCGAGCACGCGCAGGCCCGAAAGGCCCGTTGCCACGCCAGATGCGTCGTTCACACCTATCGGGAGTTTGGTCCCGTCCACCACTTTCCTCACCCTTATTTTCTGCGAAGGGGGCTTTCCATCGCTTGCTTTGACGTGTTAGTCATTCTCCATTCTGAATGACATTCACAGTTTCTTGAAAGCCATTCATACATGAGTGCCAGCCCTGATCAAGACCTCTCGCCAAAAATCGTCGGAGCCGTCGCCAACGCGGTTTCCATCCTCCGATCGCTTGCTCAGATGAGCGAACCGGCGGGTGTCGCGGTCATCGCGCGCGATACCGGCGTGAGCGTCAGCACCTGCTTCAACATCCTGCGGACGCTCTCCACGGAGCGGCTGGTGGACTTCGATGCGGAGGCGAAGACCTACCGGATCGGCCTGGGTGTTCTGGAGCTGTCGCTGCCGCTTCTTGGCGCCAACCAGGCCGACCTGATCCGGCCGGAGCTCGCGCGGCTATCCGGCGAGCACAAGAGCCTGCTCTGCCTCTGGCAGGTGACTGATAGCGAGCGCATCGTCCTCGTCGACCGTGTTTCAACGGCGAAGACGGTCAGAGTCGACATGTCCGACGGCTCGCGCCTCCCCACCTTCGTGGGTGCGGTCGGTCGTTGCTACGCCGCCTTGCGCAACCTGCCGCGTGAGGAACTGAAGCTCCGTTTCGACGCGCTGCAATGGCAGGCCCCGCCGAGCTTCGAGGATTACGCGGCCGACGTCGAGAAGGCTCGGCGCGATGGGTACGCCTTTGACCTGGGGCAGCTTTTCAAAGGCCTGGAGATCGCGGCCGCTCTCGTGACCGACGCGGAAGGCCGACCACGCCTCGGGATCAGCGGGATCAGTATCGCAGGGCAACTGTGTCGCGAAGACATCGAGCGCCTGGGCATCGATCTGCGCGATTCAGCTGACTGGATCAGTGAAGCGCTCTTCGGGGTCTCGCGCGGTGTGCGGCAGTCCGAGCGGAGGTTGGCCGGTGGGCGGGCAGCGCCACACGGCCGGGGAGGACAACGGTGAGCGGCGCGCAAACCGATCTGCCCGTTTGGGTCTTCGATGATTTCAGTCCCGGCCAACCGCTGGGGAATTTCGCTATCACGCTCGACGACGCGCACCTGAATAACTGGACCGCGATCTATGGCGAGCGGAAGTCGAGCGAAAGCGTGCCGGCTGGGATGCTCGTCGCAGCGATGATGGAAGCCTACCTGAACGCCATCCAGCCTCGACCGCCCGGCAACATCCACGCCAGCCAGAAGCTCGTCTTCGGCCGCTCTGCAAAGGCCGGCGACAAGGTCGAAGCACAGGTCAGTTGCCGTTCGAAAGAACGCCGCAGGGAGCGCGGCTGGGTGACGTTCGGCGTCGTCCTGAGCGTGGAAGGGCAGGACGTCCTCAACGGCGAGATCCGAACGATCTGGGCGCGATGAAACAAGGCCGGTCAACACGCGATCCACGGAGATAATGCGGAATGGGAATGCTGGAGACTGCGGCGCTGCCGCGTGAACTAGCCATCGTCGAAATGATGACGGGACCGGACACGGTCGCGCGCTACGCCGCGCTCACCGCCGACTACAACCCGATTCATCTCGATCCGGATTTTGCCGCCAAGACCGCATTCGGCCGACCGATCGTGCACGGCACACTCGGCCTCAACCTGGTGATCGAAGCGATCGAGCGCACTTTCGGTGAGGTTCCAGAAAGTCTGGCCCTGGATACGCGCTTCGTCCGCCCCTTGCCGGTGGGCGAATCCATCCGAGCGGGCGGCACCCTCCGGGACGCGGCGGCGGGCACCTACGACATTTTCGTCGAGACAATGGCAGGGGAGCGTGCAGTGGAAGGAACCTGCACCGTCATCGCTGCCGTAGAACATTGCAGCAAGGGACGTGACGCATGAGTGAGCCGGCAGTCGACGACGAAACCTTCCAGCACCTCAAGGCGACCGTTGAGCGCTTCGTCACGGAACGGCTCGTTCCGAACGAGATGCGGCTGGAGATCGAGGACGAGGTCCCCGAGGAGATCGTCGCGGAGATGCGAGAGCTCGGGCTCTTCGGTCTGACGATCCCACCGGAATACGGTGGCATTGGATTGACTGCCAGCCAGGAGACCCAGCTCGCCATGACCTTCGGCGGGACGGCGCTAGCCTTTCGCTCGCTGTTGGCAACGAACATCGGCATTGGCGCGCGCGGTCTGATCTTCGAGGGCACCGAGGATCAGAAGCAAGCCTATTTGCCTCGAATGGCTAGCGGCGAACTGATCTCGGCATTCGCACTCACCGAGCCGGATACGGGTTCGGATCCTGCCAATTTGACGACGCGCGCCGTGCGGGACGGCGACGACTACCTTATCAGCGGGACCAAGCGCTATATCACCAATGCCCAGCGCGCCGGCGTCTTCACCGTCATGGCGCGAACCGAATTCGACAAGCCGGGCGCCGACGCTATCTCGGCCTTCCTGGTTCCGAGCGATTCCCTTGGCCTGACGATCGGCAAGAAGGATCGCAAGATGGGCCAGCGCGGCACGACGACGTCGGACGTGATATTCGAGAATGTCCGAGTTCCGGCCAGCGCGATCATCGGCCTTAAGCCCGGCCGCGGATTCCGCCTCGCAATGCGCGTGCTCGACCGCGGCCGCATCCATATTGCGGCTCTCGCGACTGGCGCTTGCAAGCGGCTGATCGCGGAGATGACGAGTTTTGCCAAGGAGCGCCGGCAGTTCGGCAAGCCAATCGCCGAGTACCAGCTCATCCAGGCGATGATCGCCGACAGCTACACCGAATATCTCGCCTCTCGGGCGTTGGTGGAGCAGACCGCGGCGATCTACGACCGCGAAGGCGCTGCCCGGACAGAAGCTTCGGCTGCGAAGTATTTCGCGACCGAGGCGGTTGGTCGGGTTGCGGACCGAGCCGTGCAGGTCCACGGCGGCGCCGGCTACATGAGCGAATATGCCGTCGAGCGCTTCTATCGCGACGTGCGGCTGATGCGGATCTACGAGGGCACGAGCCAGATCCAGCAACTCCTCATCGCCCGCCAGATCCTGAAGGAAGCCTGATCATGAGCGTGTCTCACATGCTCGACGGCAAGGTCGTTGTCGTCACGGGCGCTGGCGGGGGAATTGGGCGAGACATTGCCCTGATGGCTGGTGCGAACGGCGCCAGGGTCGTCGTCAACGACATTGGCGCCGGCCTCGACGGCAGTGGCCAAGATGACGGGCCGGCGGCGACTGTGGTCTCGGAGATCAAGGCGGCCGGCGGCGAGGCCGTGGCTAGCCTCGACAGCGTCGCTGATGCCGAAGGCGCCCAACGCATCGTGCAGACCGCCCTCGACGCCTTTGGGCGACTGGATGGCGTCGTCAACAACGCCGGCATCCTGCGCGACACCTTCTTCCACAAGATGACGGAAGAGGAGTGGGACCGGGTTGTGAAGGTGCACTTGTACGGCAGCTTTCACGTCAGCCGAGCTGCGGCTCCGGTCTTCAAGCAGCAGCAGTCAGGCAGTTTGGTGCACATGACCTCGACATCGGGGCTCATAGGCAATCTCGCGCAGGCTAACTATTCGGCAGCCAAGCTCGGCATCGTGGGGCTGTCGAAGTCGATCGCCCTCGATATGCAGCGCTTCGGTGTCCGCTCGAACTGCATCGCGCCCTTCGCATGGAGCCGGATGATCAGCTCGATCAAGGTCGACTCGCCGGAGCAGGAAGCACGCGTCGCTCGCCTGCAGCAGATGACACCTGCCAAGATCGCACCGCTCGCCGTCTACCTGCTCTCGAAGCGCGCGACCTCGGTCAGCGGCCAGATATTCTGTGTCCGCAACAACGAGATCCTCCTCTTTAGCCAGCCACGCCCGGTTCGCTCGGTGCAGCGCGAGGGCGGTTGGACGCCGGAGCAGATCGCCGAGCACGCGATGCCAGCGTTGTCTGCGAGCTTCCACGGCCTCGACGTGTCGTCGGACGTTTTTACCTGGGATCCGGCCTAAGGCCGAAGGAGCAGCCGCATGCGTCGCGCCGCGATCGTAACCCCTCTCCGCACGCCTGTGGGCCGCTTCGGCGGCGTACTCAAGGACGTTACCGTGGAACGGCTGGGAGCCACTGTGGTCAATGCCGTATTGGATCGGACCGGTCTCGACCCCGCCCTGGTCGACGACGTTGTCTTCGCCCAATCCTATGCCAACTCCGAGACGCCGTGTGTTGGGCGCTGGATCGCGTTGGAGGCCGGGTTGCCGGTCCATGTTCCCGGCATGCAGCTGGACCGGCGCTGCGGCGGCGGGCTCCAATCGATCGCGACCGCGGCCATGATGGTGCAGTCGGGCGCTTGCGACGTCGTCATCGCTGGCGGCGTCGAGAGCATGAGCAACATCGAGCACTACACCACGGGTGTGCGTTGGGGCACGCGTTCGGGTTCGCCCGTGCTCTATGACCGCCTTGACCGCGGCCGCGAGCGGTCTCAGCCCGAGCATCGCTTCGGCCACATCTCCGGCATGATCGAGACGGCCGAGAAGCTCGCCCGCAAGTACTCGATCTCACGCGAAGCTGCCGACGCATATGCAGTGCGCAGCCAGCACCGGGCAGCCGCGGCCTGGTCAGAGGGCCGCATGGCGACCGAGGTCGTTCCGGTCAGCGTGCCGCAGAAGCGCGGAGATCCGATTGTCGTCGCACAGGACGAGGGCATCCGGGCGGACACCACTCTGGAGAGCCTTTCGAAGCTGCGCGCGATCCAGCGCGATGGCACCGTGACGGCCGGAAATGCTGCGCAACAAAACGATGCTGCGGCCGCCTGCCTGGTGGTAGCGGAGGACAGGCTAGCCGACCTGGGTCTGACCCCGGATGCGTTCCTGGTGGGCTGGACTGCGGCTGGTTGCGAGCCCGCTGAGATGGGGATCGGCCCGGTGCCCGCGGCTGCCCGGCTGATGAAGCGGATCGGGCTTGCGGTAGACGACATGGATCTCGTCGAGATCAACGAGGCATTCGCCTGCCAGGTGCTGTCGGTTCTGCAGGCATGGCCGGGCGTCGATCTCGATCGGGTGAACGTCAACGGGTCAGGGATTTCGCTCGGCCACCCGATTGGGGCCACCGGCGTCAGGATCATGACGACGCTTCTCCACGAAATGAAGCGTCGCAACGTGCGCTACGGTCTTGAGACCATGTGCATTGGCGGCGGGCAGGGAATGGCCGCCGTGTTCGAACGGGCCTGAGCTGGCGATGGCTCCGCTCACGACCTCCCTCGAGGCTCTCGACTTTGCCGCGATCGTTCGCCCCGGTGAGATGGTTTGCTGGGGTCAGGCGTGCGGCGAACCAGTCGCGCTGACTCATCGGCTGATGGAGCAGCGCGCCCAAATCGGAGGGTTTTCCGCCTTCGTCGGCATCGGCTTAGGAGGTGCGGTCGATCCAGCTCACGCTGACCACGTCCGCTTTACGTCTTTCTGCGGAACGGGCACCAACCGAAAGCTCGCCGCGGCCGGCGCTCTCGACATCCTGCCGGTGCATTACTCGGACCTGCCGAAGACGTTGGCGGGCCAGGTCGACGTGCTCCTTCTGCAGCTGGCAGAGCACCCACACGACGGCAGACTCAGCCTCTCCTGCACCAGCGACTACGTCGAGGGCCTGATCAAGACCGCTCGGGTCGTGGTAGCTGAAATCAACCGTCAGGCCCCGTTTACTAGCGCATTGATCGATACGGACGATATCGATGTCGCTATTCGAACGGATCGCCCTGTTCTTACGCTCGGCCGCGGCATGCCCAGCGCCGTCGACCAGGCTGTTGCAGCCAACGTCGCTTCCTTAGTCGAGGACGGTGCAACGCTGCAGCTCGGCCTTGGTGCACTTCCGGACTGCATTGCGGACATGCTGGTTGACCGACGGGAGCTCGGCTTGCACTCCGGTCTGATTGGCGACGGGGCGATGCGGCTGATCCAGTCCGGCGCGATCACCAACGCAGCCAAACCTGTTGACCGCGGCCTGTCGGTGACCGGAACCCTCCTCGGCAGCAAGGATTTGCTCGATTTCGCGCATCTTAATCAAACGATCGAGGTTCGCCCGATCGCCGAAACCCATGCGCTCTCCAAACTCGCAGCGCTGCCTCGCTTCACGGCGATCAACTCAGCCCTCGAGGTGGATCTGTCGGGCCAGGCCAACACCGAGATAGCCGGCGGTCGCTATGTCGGCGCCATCGGAGGCGCTCTTGATTTCCTCCGTGGGGCACGCGCATCGCAAGGAGGAGTGCCGATCATTGCCCTGCCCTCTACCGCCGAGGTGAAGGGGCAGATGAGTAGCCGGATTGTTGCCGGCCTGTCCGGTCCAGTGACCATCGGCAGGGCGGACGCCAGCATTGTCGTTACCGAGTATGGAGTCGCCGATCTTCGCGGCCTGTCCCTCGCTGAGCGTGTCCAAAAAATGGTCGCAATCGCCCATCCGGACTTTCGCGATACGCTTGGCCGCACGGCCCCCCAACCCTCGCAATAAACTTGAGCGATTCCGATAGGTACTCCCCGGAGGAAAGCCGCATTATCGCTTACGACCATCCAGTATCTAGTGTCCGCAAAATCGGCGTATCCGAGGATCCTGGCCGCATAACGCTTAGGCTGGGATAACCGTCCACGCTCGAAAATCTGCACTCAAACCAATTTTCCTATTCGACGCCTATCAGAAGGTCTGGCCCTGGCGTCCCGAGACCCGCAAAGGTAAAAAGCCAAATTCTTACGCGGCGCTTCTCAGCCGCTCTCAACAGGGCTGCGGCAATTTCTGGCACCAAGCCGCCGGTTGCATCCCGCATCAAATTGCCGTCAATCGTGAAAATTGCGATGTGATCGCCTTCCTCTGCCCGATCGATACGATCGATCATCGCTCCATCGCACTTCCACTCCGGCTGCCGAACATTCCCTTTGGCATCAACTTTGCGCTCTTCAAGCAATAGCTCGATCCGCCAAGTCACCTTTTGCAGGTCGAAAGCCGTTGGCTGGATCGCGCGCGCAATGGCGAGCGCCAGCTCGCTTGGGCCAATGCGAGACGTTGCTGCCCGGTTTCTGGGGCCAGTCCGCCAACGTCCGCTTCCTGGCAAGCCGCCAATGTCTGCAAGTGTGAAGGGTTTCGGATGCTGGCCCGTGCGAGCGGGTTCGGACTGGGCTGAGGGCCGGCGTTCGAAAGCTTCCAGGGGAGGAAGCCGCGGCCCGGGGCCGTGCGCTATGGGGATTTCGCCGCGCGGCCTGGTGGGCGGGATCGTGCGAGGCGCGGGTCGGCGGCGCGATGTTCCGACCGGGATGCCCG
>NZ_LSKN01000292.1:0-3619 GCF_001557075.1 Methylobacterium sp. CCH7-A2 | reverse complement strand
CGTAATCGCCCCAGCTGTACTGATGCGTCGCTGAGTAGATGCCGATCGGGAAGGCGACGACCCAGGTGAAGATGATCGTCACGAAGGACACGATCATCGTCAGCAAGAGCCGGTCCCCGACCACCTCCCGGACCGGGCGCTGATACTCGAAGGAGTAGCCCATGTCGCCCTGGAGGAGCCCGGTGACCCACCAGAAATAGCGCTCGATCACCGGCCGGTCGAAGCCGTATTCCTGCTTGAGGAATTCGATGCGGGAGAGATCGGCCTTCTCGCCCTGCGCCTGCATCTCGGCGGCCAGGGTCTCGAAATAGTCGCCCTCCGGCAGGTTGATGACGGTGAAGATCAGCGCGCTGGTGACCAGCAGCGTCGGGATCATCACCAGGATGCGCTTGAGGATGTATTTCAGCAGCATGGTCAGCCCCCGGCCTTGTCGAGAGCAGCGGTCGCTGTGGTGTCGAACCAGAAGGTGTCGGGCATGTAGCGGCCGAAGAAGGCACCGGGCTCGAAGCTGTAGAGCCCCTTCTGCGGGACGTTCTTCAGCTTGCGCGAGACCACGACCGGCTGCAGCGTGGCGTTGACGACGCCGATGGCGAACAGCTGCTCGGCATTGATCTCGAGCATGCGCCGCCAGATCCGCCGGCGCTCCTCGCGCGTCGCGCTGCTGCGCCACTCGCCGTAGAGCGAGACCAGTTCCTGCGCTTCGGGCAGATCGGGCGCCTCGCCCTCGCGCCCGCCGGTTTCGAGATACTGGCCCCAGCGCGGCCAGTTGAACTGGGCCGAGCTCGTCGGCGCCATGGCGTCGGGCTCCATATCCGCCGCGACCAGGCCGTTGTCCATGCCGGCCCAGGCCGACATCACGGTCTGCCCCGCGATGATCCGGCGGCGAAACACGTCCCGCTGGGTCGAGCGCGGGTAGATCTTGATGCCGACGGCGTAGAGGTCCTGCTTGATCAGGTCGAGGATGTCGGTCTCCTCGGTACTCTCGCCGGCGGTCTCGATGGTGAATTCGAGCCGGCGCCCGTCCGGCAGCAGGCGGATGCCGTCGGCGGCGCGCTTGTTCAGACCGGCCTCGTCCAGCAGCCGCTCCGCCAGGGCCGGATCATGCTGCATCCACATCTTCGCATAGGCGGGATCAAAGAGCGGACTCTCGGGCAGGGCGGTGTTGCCGCTCTCCTTGGCGAGGCCGAAGAAGATGACCTGGTTGATGTCCTTGCGGTTGATCGCGACGGAGAGCGCCTTGCGGTAGCGCAGGTCCCGGTTGAGGTCGCGCCAGACGGGATCGATGGCGTTCAGGTTCGGCATCAGGGCGAAATAGGAGCCCTCGGCCCTCTTCCAGAGCCGCACGTCGAAGTTCATCCGCTTCGAGGCGTCCTTCAGGAACGTGTAGTTGTCGAAGCGGAGATAGCGCGCCTGCAGATCGGCCTCGCCGGCGGCCGTCTTGGCCGGCACCAGCGAATGGGTGCCCACCGTCAGCGTGACCTCGTCGACATAGGGCAGCTGCCGGCCGTTCTGGTCGATCCTGTGGAAGAACGGGTTGCGCTGGAAGCTGAACTGCTCGGCCGGCAGCGGCGTGGTGTTGCGCCAGGGATCGAGCGTGGGCAGGTCCGGGTTCTCGGGCCGGTAAGTGCGCGAGAGGCGCTCGTGTAGCGCGCCCCAGTCGCGCACGCGTGCCTGCCGGACGCGCGAGCGCAGCGTCACCGGATCGGCGAAGTCGACATGGAACTGCTTCAGATAGCCCGAGGGCATGAAGATGTAGGTCGGTTGCGCGCCGGCGAGCGCCGGCAGGAAGATCGGGTTGGGCTTTGCCCAGCTGTAGCGAACCTCCGTCTCGCTCAGGACCTCGAAGACCGGGGGCTCGCCGCCGGCGAGCAAGGCCTGCGGCGGGCCGCCCGGCGAGAGGCGGCTGTTGTTGGCGACATTCACCCACCAGTAGCGGAAGTCCTCCGTCGTGAACGGAGCCCCGTTGGACCAGCGATGGCCGGGCCGCAGCCGCAGCGTGAAGATGCGCCCGCCCTCGACGTCGTAGCTCTCGAGCACGTCCGGGGCGATGTCGAGATTCTCTTCATAGCCGACGAGCCGCGTGTAGCCGTAGAGCGTCATCATGCGGATGTCGCGCTGATCGCCCATCAGCATGCGCATGGTGCCGCCATGCCGGCCCGGCATGCGGTCCGGGCCGGAGACATCGACGATGCGGGGCGCCAGCGGCACCCGCTGATCCACCGGCGGCAGCGAACCGGCCGCGACGCGCTCCGCCAGAGCAGGGCTGTCGATCAGCCGGGCCGGGCGGGCGGGCGCGGCCACCGAGAGGCGCGGCAGGCCGGCCGCGGCGAGGGCGGCGGCGCCCGTCAGCAGGGCGCCGCGACGGGTCGGGCGGAGCGGTCTCATCAGGCCATCTCCCGCATGTCGGCGCCCGGGCGGGCGAGCACGAAATGGCCCTCGCCGAGGGGCAGATGGGCGAGCGCCTCGCCAGCCGGATCGGCCCGGAACACCCGGCCCCAATGGCTTGAATCCGAGGCGCCGCCGGGCGCGACGAGCTTGAAGTCGAGCTTGCGGTCGAGGTCGGCGAAGGGCACCGAGCGCAGCAGCGCCTTGGTGTAGGGATGGACCGGGCGGTTGAACAGCGCGTGCCGCGGCGCGATCTCGACGATGCGCCCGTTCGCCATCACCGCGATCCGGTCCGCCATGTAGTTCACCACCGCGAGATTGTGGGAGATGAACAGGAAGGTGAGGCCGCGCTCGGCCTGCAGATCCTTGAGCAGGTTGAGGATCTGGGCCTGGACCGAGACATCGAGGGCCGAGACCGGCTCGTCGCAGATGATCAGGTCGGGGTCTAGCGCCAGCGCGCGGGCGATGCCGATGCGCTGGCGCTGGCCGCCCGAGAAGGAGTGCGGGTAGCGGTTCAGGAAGCGGACATCGAGCCCGACATCCTCCATCAGCGTCCGCACGCGTGCGGTCTGCTCGTCGCTGCCGCCCTTGCCGTGGACCGCCAGGGGCTCGCGCAGGATGCTCATCACGGTCATGCGCGGCGAGAGCGAGGAGACCGGGTCCTGGAAGATCATCTGGACGCGCGGGCGGAAGGCGCGCAGCGCCTCGCCCTCGAGCCCGAGCACGTCGACCTGCGCCTGTCCGTCGTCGAAGACGATGGACCCCGCCTGGGGCGTCACGGCGCGCATCACGATCTTGCTGACCGTGGTCTTGCCGCAGCCGCTCTCGCCGACGAGGCCGAGGCACTCCCCGCGCTCGATGTCGAAGCTGACGTCGTCGACGGCCAGCACGGTCTGCTGCGTGCCCTTGCCGAAGAAGCTGCGCGAGCCGGTGGTGTAGGCCTTGCGCAGGCCGCGCACGCTGAGCAGCGGGCTGGCCTCTGAACCCGGCTGCGGCGCGGCGCGCGGCGTGGCGGGCGGGCGGGGCCTCGCCTCCCGCAGGGCCACGAGGCGCTCGCCCTCCGCCATGTCAAAATGCGGCGAGGCCTTGAGCAGGGCCTTGAGATAGGGGTGGCGCGGACGGCGGAAGATCTCCTCGACCGGGCCGCTCTCCATGATCTCGCCGTGATAGATCACGACGACCTCGTCGGCCATGTTGGCGACGACGCCGAGATCATGGGTGATGAGCAGGATCG
>NZ_LSKN01000291.1:0-2582 GCF_001557075.1 Methylobacterium sp. CCH7-A2 | reverse complement strand
TCTGATGGCAGGCGCGGCACTTGTTCCAGGAGCGCTCGCCGGCGGCGATGTCCTGTGCAGATGCGGGCGAAGTCGTGGCAAGGGCCGTGGCGATCAGGGCGGCGCTGGGCAGCAATTTCATAAGTCGTCCTTCGTCAGGGATGAAAATGAGGCCGCGCCGGAGCGGCGCGGCCAGGGAGGTCGCACCGCGCGGGAGGGCACGGTGCGGGGGAACGTTCAACTGAACATGTCGGCGGTGATGGCGGCGTACCAGCCCATGTTCTCGGCCTGGTTTTCCTTACGCAGCGCATCGCTTTCGCCTGGCTGGGACACGAAGGTTTCGGTCGCCGTGATCTTGCCGTCCTTGGGCTCGTATCGGCCGCCGACCTTGATGGTGTCGTCGGTGTCGACAAGCGACCAGCAGGTGTTGACGTAGCGTGGCGGGAATGTCCGGGTGCCGGTCAGCTCGCCCCTTATCACCATGGCGGCGATCTTGGCCTGGCTGTTGGCCGAGAAGGCGGATTTGGGCATGTCGCCGGCAATGCAGGCATCGCCGAGCACGAAGATGTTGGCGTCGGCGGTCGACTTCATCGTCGCGGGGTCGATCGCACAATACCCACCGGCAGGGGCGAGTCCCGCGCTGCGGGCGATCTCGCCGGCCATCTGCGCGGGGATGACGTTGACGAAGGCGCAGTCCTTGTAGGTCTCGAACCCCGTGACGACCGTGTTGGTCTTCGGATCGACCGACTTGATGCCATCATGCACTTTGGGGCCGAGCCATTCGATCATCCCGCCATAGCGCTTCTCCCAGTCGGCCTGGAACACGCCCTGCTTAGAGAAGGCCTCCTTCGGATCGAGGATGATGATCTTGGCGTCGGCCTTGCCGGCCTTCTTCAGCGCATGGGCGAACATCGAGGCGCGCTCATAGGGGCCGGGCGGACAGCGGAACGGGTTGGGCGGTGCGATCATCACGATCAGGCCGCCATTGGGCACGGCGTCGAGCTTCTGCTTGATCAATTGCGTCTGGCGGCCGGGCTTCCAGCCATGCGGCATGGTCTCCTCGGCCTCCTTCGACCAGCCGGGAACGGAATCGTATTTCAAGTCGATGCCCGGCGAGACCACGAGCCGGTCGTAAGGCAGGCGCTGCCCGGTCGAGAGCACGACCTCCTTCTTGTCGCGGTCGATCTGCGTAGCGCGGGCGCGGGCGATGGTGATGCCATGGGTCTTCGCCAGCGCATCGTAGCGATGAACGATCTCGTCGTATTGCTTGAACCCGCCGACATAGAGGTTGGAGTGGAAGCAGGTTTGGTAGGTCTCGTTCTCCTCCACCAGCGTCACAGTGATCGCGCCCTGGCTGTCCTTGGCGAGGTAGCGCGCGGCGGTTGCGCCGCCGGCGCCGCCGCCGATCACGACGACGCGCGGCTTGGCCTGGCCGAGGACGGCCGGAGCGCCCAGCCCCAGCGTCGCCGCTGCTGACAGGCCCGACAGGGTGAATGCACGACGATTGATCTTCATGTCTCTCTCCCGGATTTTTTTGTTGGTTGTCCGTTGGATGGCGTCCCCGGCGGCCTCTTGGCGGGCCTACCCGATCTTCATGTAGGCGAAGCCCTTCGACTGCAGGGCGGCGACGGTCGCCACACCAGAAGGCACGAAGGAGATGAAGGCAGCGCTGCGGGCCTTGGCCTTGTCGAGCTTGAGGCGGCTGAAGGTGATCTCGCAGAGATGGACCTTGAGCCCGTTCTTGGCGACATCCTCGACCCGTTCGAAGATCTTCGGGACCATGACCTCGTCGCGCCAGCTCGTCTCCTCCAGCGAGTCGAGGAAGAACTTGACGCCCTGGCCATGCGCCACGATCGCCAGCTGCAGCGCGAAGGGGTCGGCGCCGTAGGCGGAGTAATGGTTTGCGATATTGGTCAGCATCTGCACGAAGCGCGGCGGATCGCCGAAATCGCAATGGTAGACGCAGGCGACGTCGGCCTCCTTCTTCAGATCCGCGAGCTTCAGCTCGCGCGGCGCCGCGATGGCAGGCGAAGCCATGCCGACAAGGCCTGCCGCGGCCGCGGCCATGATCGTCCTGCGGGAGGCGGTTTCGGGGGCATCGCTCATGGGGACCTCCTTCGCCTCGAATGCGAGGCAGACGTCATGGGGCCGGTTTCAGGCTCTCGTAATAGGCGGCCAGAGCGAGCAGTTCCTCGCGGGACAGCCGTCCCGCAATGGTCTGCATGATCTGGTTCTCGCGATGCTTGTCCCGGTAGCTCTCCATCAGCGCCACGAATTGGTCGGCTGGATGCCCCACGATCGCGGGAATGCCCCCGACCTGCCGGCCGCTGGTCTGATGGCAGGCGGTGCACTCGGAGGAGAGATACTCCCCGAGCGCCTTGTCGCCGGCGGCCAGGGCGGGACCGCCCGACAACGAGGCGGCGACGGCGACGAAGCCGAACCAGCCGGGCGACGGTCGTGAGCCCGGCATCAATCGACCTTCGGCGCCGATTTCGAATCGGGCGTGACGTCGAGGACCGCGGCGCGCCCCGTGATCTTCACTTCCGACTTGCAGTTCGTCATGCAGGGCTCCTTGCCCCAGAACGCTTTTTCGGACGTCTCGC
>NZ_LSKN01000290.1:0-45631 GCF_001557075.1 Methylobacterium sp. CCH7-A2 | reverse complement strand
GCCGCACCCTCCGCGTCATGGTCGGGCTTGTCCCGACCATCCACATCTTCCGCCATCGAGCGCTACGCCGAAGACGTGGATGCTCGCCACAAGGGCGAGCATGACGGATCACTTGACCGACCTTGCATCGTCCAACGGAACGCCGCGTCATGACCCACATCGCCATCGTCGGTTCAGGCCTGATCGGCCGCGCCTGGGCCACCGTCTTCGCCAGCCATGGCTGTTCGGTCGCGCTGCATGACGTCGCGCCCGGCGCCGCGGAGGCCGCTCGAGCGCATATCGGCACCAATCTCGATGAGCTTGCCGGCCATGGGCTGGTCGAGGACCCGAAGGGATCGCTGGCCCGCATCCGCGTTGCCGGCGACCTCGCCGATGTCCTGACGGGTGCCGACCTCGTGCAGGAAAACGGGCCTGAAACCGTCGCGGCGAAGCAGCAGCTCTTCGCCGAGATGGATGCGATCTGTCCGCCCTCGACCATCCTGGCCTCCTCGACCTCCTTTATCATGGCCTCGGTGTTCAGCGAGGCTCTCGCAGGCCGGGCGCGCTGCCTCGTCGCGCATCCGGTCAACCCGCCCCATCTCGTGCCCATCGTCGAGCTGGCGCCGGCGCCCTGGACCGACCCGGCGGTGGTCGAGCGGGCGCGGGCGATCTACGAGCAGGCCGGCCAGGTGCCGATCGTGCTGCGCAAGGAAAAGCCCGGCTTCGTGCTGAATCGTCTGCAGGCCGTGCTGCTGGCCGAGGCCTTCCGGATCGTCGGCGAGGGGGTCGCCAGCGCCGAGGATGTCGACAAGACGATCCGCGACGGCCTCGGTCTGCGCTGGTCCTTCATGGGGCCGTTCGAGACGATCGAACTCAACGCGCCCGGCGGTATCCCCGATTACTGCGCGCGCTATTCGGCCTCGCTCGATCGCATGGTGAAGTCCTCCGAAGGGCTGGGCAATCCGTTCGACGCGACGACGGTCGAGACCGTGATGAGCGAATGGCGCGGCGCGCAGTCGCCAGAGCGGGTGAAGCGCCTCAGCGACTGGCGCGACACGCGGCTGGCGGCGCTGCAGGCGCACAAGCGCGCCTCGCAAAGCAAGCCGGAATGAATAGCCTCAGCCGTCATTGCGAGCGCAGCGAAGCAATCCAGGGGCGGCCGCGCTCGACGTCCTCCTGGTTTGCTTCGCTCCGCTCGCAATGACGATCAGCCGACAGACAATACGAACAGCCAAAAGGATGCCCCCGCCATGGCGAAGAACCGCAAAGTCATCATCACCTGCGCGGTCACCGGCGCGATCCATACGCCTTCGATGTCGCCGCATCTGCCGGTGACGCCGGACGAGATCATCGAGGCCGCCGTCGGGGCGGCGGAGGCGGGTGCGGCGCTGGTGCATGTCCATGCCCGGAACCCGGTCACCGGTCAGCCGGACCAGTCGCCGGAAGCCTTCGAGCCCTTCCTGAAGGTGATCAAGCAGCGCTCGGACTGCGTCATCAACATCACCACCGGTGGCGCGCCGACGATGGGCGTCGAGGAGCGGCTGGGCCCCTGCGCGCATTTCAAGCCCGAGGTCGCCTCGCTCAACATGGGCTCGATGAATTTCGGGCTCTACCCGATGCTGGCCCGGTTCAAGGACTTCAAGCACGATTGGGAGCGGCCCTATCTCGAAGGCTCGAAGGACCGGATCTTCAAGAACACCTTCCAGGACATCGAGAACATCCTCACCACCTGCGCCGAGAACAACACGCGCTTCGAGATCGAGTGCTACGACATCGGCCATCTCTACACGCTGGCCCATTTCGTCGATCGCGGGCTGGTGAAGCCGCCCTTCTTCGTGCAGTCCGTCTTCGGCATCCTCGGAGGGATCGGGCCGCACCCTGAGGACGTCGTCCACATGAAGCGCACGGCCGACCGGCTGTTCGGCGACCAGTATCACTGGTCCGTCCTGGGCGCCGGCCGTCACCAGCTTCCCATCGCCGCGATGTCGGTCGCGATGGGCGCGAATCTGCGCGTCGGGCTGGAGGATTCCCTGTGGCTCGGGCCGGGGCAGCTCGCGAAGTCGAACGCCGACCAGGTGAAAGCCGCCCGGATGATCATCGAGGGGCTCGGCCTCGACGTGGCGACACCCGCCGACGCCCGCGAGATGCTGCAGCTCAAGGGTGCCGACAAGGTCAATTTCTAGTCAAGTGGCCGGCGGCGGGTCGCGGGCGCCCCGCCCCGCTCATTTCCCCCAGCGCAGGGCGAGCGGATCGAGCTCGCGCGCCAGTTCGATCAGCCCCTCGCGGGTCTTGGGGTGCAGCGGCGTCAGCGGGTGGCGCACGGCTTCCGACCGGATCACGCCGCCCTCCTTCATCACCGCCTTGGCCGAGCGCAGGCCGCATTGGCGGTTCTCGTAATTGATGATCGGCAGCACCTTCGCATAGAGCGCGGCGGCCTGTTTGCGGTCGCCGGCCGCGTGGGCGGCGAGGATCGGCTTGATAAGATCCGGGATCATGGCGGAGGTCATCGTGCCGGTCGCGCCGGCGTCCAGATCGGCCATCAGCGTGATCGCCTCCTCGCCGTCGAAGGGTCCCACCACCGCATCGCCGCCGGCCTCGATCAGCGCGCGCAGCTTGTTGGCGGTGCCCGGAACCTCGATCTTGAAGTAGCGGACGAGCGGCACCTCCTTCGCCAGCCGGATCATGAAGGGCACGGTGAGCGTGACGCCCGACAGGGGAGCGTCCTGCAGGATGATCGGGATCCCGCAGGCGTCGGCAACCTGCTTGAAATGCTCGACCATGCCCTGCTCGTCGGCCTTGAGGAGGGCGCCGTGATAGGGCGGCATCATCATCAGCATCTTGGCACCGGCATCGGCGGCGGCCTTCGCGCGCTGGGCGGCGATGCGGGTCGAGAAATGCGAGGTGGTGACGATCACCGGCACGCGGCCGGCGACCTGCTCCAGCGAGAGATGCATCACCTGCTCGCGCTCGGCGTCGGTGAGCAGGAACTGCTCCGAGAAGTTCGCGAGGATGCAGATGCCGTCGACGCCCTGGTCGACCATCAGGTCCATCACGCGGCGGTTGCCCTCGAGATCGAGGTCGCCGTTGTCGTGGAAGATGGTCGGGGCGATCGGCAGGATGCCCTTGTAGGGTTCGGTCATGGTGGTGATCCTTCGTGCAGGCGGCGTGATCAGTCAGCGAAGCCCAGGACAGCGGCCAAGGCTCGGTCCAGGCGCGACAATTCTTCCGTCGTCAGTCGGCCGATCGAGCGGGAAACGCGCTCGGCTTTCACCGTGGTCGGCTTGTCGACCATGATCTGGCAGCGCAACCGCAGACCATTGCCGGCGCTCGGCTCGAGAGTGATGCGAAAGTCCGAAGCCTCGCTCAGCAGCGAGGTCATTTGACAGACCACGACGGAAGGATGGTTGGCAGGCATGCCATCGGATTGCACGACGACGGCCGGCCTCGGCTTGCTGTAGTCCCCAGAGGCAGCGACGATGACGATGTCGCCGCGCTTCACCACTTTTCCGACGGATCGGGGTTATCGAACTCGGAGACTGCTTCGATCCAGGCGAGAGCCTCGGCTTCATCGACGGGATCGAGGGCGGCGGACTGACGAGCGATCCGCTCCCGCACTTCAGCGGACCGCATGTCGGGAAGAAGCATGCGAACCTCGCGCAGCCCCTGCTCGCGTCGTCGCCGGCGCATCTCGCGCATTCGTTCTGCGGCCAAGGACATGAGCCGGCCTCCGGTTTCGCGAAACAAGCGTAACGCGTTACGCCTGATCCCACAATCGGCAGCGGCATGACGCGGCTCAGCCCTTGACCGCGGCCGTCACGGCCCGGCCGCGCAGGGAGCGGATGGCCGAGCCGATCAGCGGCAGCAGCAGCAGGGCCAGCCCGATGCCCATCAGCGTGGTCACCAGCGGGTTAGACCAGAAGATCGAGAGCGAACCCTGGCTGAAGATCATCGACTGGCGGAAGGCGTCCTCGGCCTTGTCGCCGATGACCATCGCCAGGATCAGCGGCGCGATCGGATAGTCGAGCTTCTTGAAGACATAGCCGACGATGCCGAAGGCCAGCGCGACCCAGATGTCGAACTCCTTGCTGGCGACGGTATAGGCACCGATGAAGCAGATCATCACGATCAGCGGCGCGACGATCGAGAAGGGAATGCGCAGGATCGAGGCGAAGAGCGGAACGGTCGCGAGCACGACGACCACCGCAACGACATTGCCGAGATACATCGAGGCGATCAGTCCCCAGACGAAGTCGGGCCGCTCGATGAACAGCATGGGACCAGGGTTGAGGCCCCAGATCATCAGGCCGCCCATCATCACGGCCGCCGTCGCCGAGCCCGGGATGCCGAGCGCCAGCATCGGCAGCATCGCGGCGGATCCGGCAGCGTGGTCGGCCGTCTCCGGCGCGATCACGCCCTCGGGCTCGCCCTTGCCGAATTTCGCCGGGTTGCGCGAGGAGCGCTTGGCCATGGCGTAGCTCATGAAGGAGGCCGCCGTCGGCCCGCCGGGCGTGATGCCCATCCAGATCCCGATCGCGCTCGAGCGCAGCAAAGCGAGCCAGTAGCGCGGCAGCTTGGCGGCGGTGAGCAGGACATCGCGGACGCGGACCTTGGCGGCGACGCCCTCGAAGCGCAGGCCCTCCTCCATCGTCAGCAGCAGTTCGCCGATGCCGAACAGCCCGATCACCGCGATCAGGAACGAAATGCCGCCGAGCAGCACGTCGAAATCATAGGTCAGGCGGATATTGCCCGACACCGAGTCCATGCCGACCGAGGCGAGCGCGAAGCCGACGCCCATGGAGACAATCGCCTTGAACGGCGAAGCGCCTCCCAAGCCGATGAAGCTCGCGAAGGTCATGAAGTAGACCGCGAAATACTCCGGCGAGGAGAAGCGCAGCGCGAATTTCGCGACCCAGCCGGAAAGCAGCGTGATGAGGATGACGCCGGCCAGCGCACCAATGCCGGCCGAGAGGAAGGCGAATGAGAGCGCCTCCGTCGCGCGGCCCTGCTTGGCCATGGGGTGGCCGTCGAAGGTCGTCGCCACCGAGGAGGGTTCGCCCGGGATGTTGAACAGGATCGAGGTGGTCGAGCCGCCGAAGAGCGCGCCCCAGTAGAGCGAGGTCAGCAGGATGATCGCCGAGACCGGGTCCATGGTGAAGGTCAGCGGCAGCATCAGCGAGACGCCGTTGGGCGCGCCGAGGCCGGGCAGCACGCCGACGAGGATGCCCAGCAGAACGCCCGCCATCATCAGCAGGATGTGGTGGGTGGTGAGCGCGACCGAGAAGCCGTGCATCAGCGAGGCGACGTTATCCATGGCAGCGTCCTCGTTGGCGAACGGTGGGCCTCAGAGCCCGAGCATGCGCTCGACCGGGCCCTTGAGCAGGCCGATCTGGAAGAAGCGCTCGAACACGATGTAGAAGACGATGGCGGCGCCGAGCGCGCTGGCGATCGAGACCAGCCAGCCATAGCCGCCCTGGAAGCGCATGGCGTAGAGCAGGTAGGCGATCGTCGCGACATACATGCCCGCGAAGGCGGTGATCAGCACGAAGCCGACCAGCGGGGCGAAGAACGAGACGACACGTCCGGCTCGCTCGCGGTCGAGGAAAATTTCCCCGACGATGGATCCTCCGCGCAGGCGCTGGACGAAGGTGACGACGAGCGTCCCGACGCTGGCGAGCGCTACGAGCGCACCGGTGTAGAATGGAAAGGCGCCCGGCTGCGGGCCCGACGTATCCCAGCCGATACCGAAATCCAGCGCGCCCCAGACGACGATCAGCCCGAAAGCGAGCGTGACGAATGCGGTCGCGGTTTCCGCCCAGAAGCGCGTGATCATGGGGCGTTTCCTCCCGGCCGGGACGGCCGCTCGAAACTGGCGGGGAGAGAGGTCGGCGGCAGAACCGGACGGCCGTGGCCGTCCGGATTTGGTCAGACAGGTCGGATCAGTTGACGACCCAGCCCTCGGCCTGGAAGACTTTCTTGTTGGCGGCGTCGTCCCTGGCGACGAAATCGGCCAGCTCCTTGCCCTTCATGAAGCGGCCGGTCTGCGCGGTGCGGGTGATGAACTCCTGCCATTCCGGCGTCTTCGAGACCTTCTCCAGCACGCCCTCATAGAAGGCAACCGCGTCGGCGGGCACGTCGGCCGGCAGCCAGACAGTGCGCGGCATCTGGAAGGTCTCGATCGGCAGGCCTGCCTCCTTGCAAGTCGGGATATCGCCCCAGCCCTTGCCCTCGAAGACGGGCTCGCCCTTGGCGAGGCGCACCGGCGAGAAGACGCAGAGCGGCTTCACCTGCCCGGCCTTCCACTGGCCGATGTTCTCGTTGGGATTGTTGACGTTGGAGTCGATGTGGCCGCCGGCGAGCTGGACGGCGGCGGCGCTGCCGCCCTGGAACGGGACGTAGATCATCTTGGCGCCGGTGGCGTCCTGGATCATCATGGTCAGCGTCTGGTCGGTGTCCTTGGACTGGCTGCCGCCCATCTTGAAGCCCATCGGCTTGGCCTTGACCGCCTCGATGTAGCTCTTGGCATCGGCATAGGGCGCGTCGCCCTTGACCCAGAGCAGGAACTCGTCGAGCGCGAGCGCGGCAACGGGAGTGAGGTCGGAGACCTTGTAGCCGAGCTTGGCGACGTAAGGCAGCAGATAGGCGTTGTTCGTGCCGAAGATGACGCGATGCGCGTCACCCTTGCCGGCCTTGCCGTGGATATAGCCCTCGGCGCCCGAGCCGCCGCCCTTGTTCACCACCACGATCGGCTGGTCGAACAGCTTGTGCTTGCTGATGATCGACTGAACCATCCGGGCGAAGTTGTCGGTGCCGCCACCGGCACCCGAGGTGACGACGAACTCGACCGGCTTGGTCGGCTGCCAGGCCTGGGCGCTGCCGGCCCCGCCGATGGCGATGGCGCCGGCGAGCGCGGCTGCGATGCTGAAGCTCTTCATGCGTTCTCTCCCTGGGTGATTGGTTTCATGGCCGCTCTTGGGCGGCGGCCTTGGAACGGATGTCGGTGTCAGGCGGCGGCCTTGGCCCTCGCCTTGCCGTCCTGCGCCATCTTGATGGCGAGGCCGAGCGCGGCGCGCGTGGCGCCGAGATTGGCGATGCCCTTGCCGGCGATCTCATAGGCCGTGCCATGGGCGGGCGTGCAGATCGGGAAGGGGAAGCCGCCGATCAGGGTGACGCCGCTGTCGAAGCCGATCAGCTTCATCGCGATCTGGCCTTGGTCGTGATACATCGTCAGCACGGCGTCGAAATCGCCGTTGCGGGCGCGCAGGAAGACCGTATCGGAGGGAAAAGGCCCCTCGACGGTAAAACCCTTGGCCTTGGCGGCCTGCACGGCCGGCTCGATCGTGTCGATCTCGTCGCGTCCGAAATTGCCGCCGTCGCCGGCATGAGGATTGATGCCCGCGACCGCGATTCGCGGCGGCTCGAAGCCGGCAGCGCGCAGATTGGCGTCCGCCAGCGACAGCGCCCGCAGGATGCGCTCCTGGGTGATGTTGGCGGCGACCTCCGAGAGCGGGATGTGCGAGGTGACGCGCGCATTCCAGAGCTTGCCGAGGATGTTGAACTCGCTCGCCGGCCCATCGAAGCCGATGGCGTCGCGCACAAACCGAATCTCGTCGTCATAGCCCGGATAGGCGAAGCGCATCGCCGCCTTGTTGAAGGGCGTGAAGAAAACCGCATCGGCCTCCCCGGCCGCGGCAAACTGCAGAGCGCGACGGAAATTCTCGGTCGCAGCCTTGCCGCCGGCGAGCGTCGCCTTGCCGCGCTGCAAGGCAGCAGGGTCGTGATTGCCGAGATCGATGAAGACGGGGCGTTCGCCGAGTGGCAGCGGTTCGCCGTCGCGGACCACGCGGACCTGCGGATCGACGCCCGAATCGGCGATGCCGAGGGCGAGAAGCCGCGCATCGCCGAAGACGACATAGCGCGCCGCGCCACGCAGGTCGGGCTCGGCCAGAATGCGCGCGGTCAGCTCGGGGCTGATGCCCGAGGGGTCGCCCATCGCCACCGCGATCACCGGCAGTTCGGCCGTCATGCGCTCGTCCATCTCCCGGCTCCCTGTCCCTGCCTCACGGGTCGTCATGGCCTCTGGCTAACACAGCCATCTCGCCCTCACAAGTATGCTGTATGCAGCATATCTAGATTGCGGTAGGACTGCGGTGCGAGGTGGTCGCCGAGATCGAAGAGCCGCCCGGGAGGAGCCGATGAATTTTCACGACCATTACGCCGGCATCCGGCAGCCGATCGAGACCTGCCTCGTCGGCAGCGGCGGCTTCGGCCGGAGCTATCTCGCCCAGGCCCGCAAGATCCCGCTTGTGAATGCGCGCATCGCGGTCGATGTGACCGCGGAAGCGGCCGGTCGTGCCTTCGCGGCGGCGGGCTGCGACAAGCACGACATCGCGCTCTGCGAGACGCCGGCCGAGGCCCGGGCCGCCTGGGAAGCCGGTCGCTGCGTCGCCGCGGGGCGGCTCGAGACGGTCATCGCCCTCCCCTTCCAGCTTCTTGCCGAGGCGACGGGCAGCCCGGAGGCCGCGACCCGCCACAGCCTGCTGGCGATCGAGGCCAAGCGCCATGTCGCGCTGGTTTCGAAGGAGGCCGACAGCGTCGTCGGGCCGGGCCTAGCCCGGCTCGCGCGCGACGCCGGGGTCGTGGTGACACCGGTCGATGGCGACCAGCCGAGCCTGCTCATCGGGCTGGCGAGCTGGGCGGAGGTGCTCGGCCTTGAGATCATCGCCATCGGCAAGTCCAGCGAGTACGACTTCGTCTTCGACCCCGGCACCGGCGCCGTGACCTGCAATGGCGTGACGCACGCGCTCCCGGCGCTGCGCGACCATTGGCTGGGCGGCGGATCGCCGGCCGAGGCCGCCGCCGCGCGGGCGCGGATCCTGGGTCAGGCCTTCCCGCTGCGGGCCGTTCCCGATCTCTGCGAGATGACGCTGGTCGCCAATGCGCTCGGCTTCCAGGCCGACCGGCCTGACTTTCATGCGCCGCCGGCGCGGATTCCGGAGCTGGCGGATCTGTTTGCCCTGCGAAGCCAGGGCGGGCTGATGGCCGGCCTACGGCGCATCGACGTCTTCCACCATCTGCGGCTGGCCGAAGAGGCGAGCTTCGCGGGCGGCGTCTTCATCGCCGTGACCTGTGACAATGCCGAGACCTGGGAGATGCTCGCCGGCAAGGGCCATGTCGTTTCGCGCTCGGGCAAGACGGCGATGCTCTATCTGCCGCGGCATCTGCTCGGCGTCGAGGTCGCGACCTCGGTCCTGGATGCCGCCGGCCTGGGGCGTTCGGGCTATGGCGAGGATTACCGGCCGCGGCAGGATCTGGTGGCCGTGGCGCAGGCCGATCTTCCGGCCGGGACGGTGCTGACGATGGGCGGACACCACCACAGCATCGCGGATGTCGGCGCCGAGGTCCGCCCGGCCGCGCCACTGGCGGAGGACCGGCCGGCGCCCTTCTATCTCGCCGCCGACCGACGCCTCGTGCGCGCGGTCAAGGCGGGCGAGGCGATCCGCCTCGGCGATGTCGAGATCGACGGCAGCTCCGGCCTGCTGGCGATGCGCCGGCGCCAGGACGCACTCTTCGCCGCCGAAACCGGCCCCGGCGTTTGACAGCATCCGGTTCCCATGCCGTAACCGGCGGAAAGACAGGATCGGTGACACCGCGATGAGCGAGCCTGCAATCGACTACCCCCGGATCACGCGACGCACGCTCCATGACGAGGTGCTCGAACGGGTCCGCGACATGATCATCGAGGGGCGGCTGGAACCCGGCCAGCGCATCAATGAGGGGCTGGTGGGCGCCCAGCTCGGCGTCTCGCGCACGCCCCTGCGCGAGGCGATCAAGACGCTCGCCAGCGAAGGGCTGGTCGAGATCCTCCCCGCCAAGGGGGCGATCGTGCGGCGCTTCTCGGCCCGCGATCTCGCGGATGTGCTGGAGGTGCTGAAGACACTCGAACAGCTCGCCGGCCGCATGGCCTGCGAGACGGCCTCCGACGCGACGATCGAGGGGATCCATGCCCTTCACAGGCAGATGCTGGCGCTTTACGAGACGCGCAACCGGCTCGAATATTTCAAGCTCAACCAGGCCATCCACAGCGCCATCGTCGCGGCCTCGGGCAACGCGGTGCTGATGGAGATGCACGGCACGTTGCAGTCGCGGATCAAGCGCCTGCGCTTCGTCGGCAATGAGGGGCCGGTGAAATGGGCCGGCGCGGTCGCCGAGCACGAGGAGATGATGGCGGCCCTGCTCAAGCGCGATGCGGCAGAACTCAGCCGCATCATCGGCCTGCATATGGATTCGACCCTGCTGCGCGTGCGCGAGGTTCTCTGACAGGGCGAGCCGTGGCGCCCTCGCTAGGACGCCACGAGAGCCGGTTCAGCCAGGCCGCGATGCGGCCGGCGTGTGCGCCAGCGCCGTCATGACGCCCCGCAGCTCCGCCAGACCGCGCAGGCGCCCGATCGCCGGATAGCCAGGGAAACTGCCACGCCCGATGTCATCGAGGATCTCGTGGCCATGGTCCGGCCGCATCGGGATTTCCCAGTCGGCGCGCCCCTCGGCCTTGCGCCGCGCCTCCTCGTCGAGCAGGGCGGCGATCAGCGCGACCATGTCGGTGTCGCCGCCGAGATGCTCCGCCTCCATGAAGGAACCGTCCGGATCCTTGGCGACATTGCGCAGATGCGCGAACCAGATCCGGTCGGCGAAGCGGCGGGCGATCGCGGGCACGTCATTGTCCGGATGCGCGCCCAGCGACCCGGAGCAGAGCGTCAGCCCGTTGGCCGGCAGATCGACCATGCCGAGCACGGCCTCGATGTCGGCCTGCGTCGAGACGATGCGCGGCAGGCCGAAGAGCGGGCGCGGCGGGTCGTCCGGATGCACGCAGAGGCGGATGCCGAGTTCCTGCGCGGCGGGGACCACGGCCCGCAGGAAGCGAGCGAAGTTCGCGCGCAGACCGTCGGCGTCGATGCCGGCATAGCGCGCCAGCATGCCGCGCAAGGCCGGCACGTCGTAGCGGTCATAAGCGCCCGGCAGGCCCGCCATGATGTTGGCGAGCAGGCGGTCGCGGTCGGCCTGCGTCGAGGCGTCGAACCAGGCCTTCGCCCTGGCAAGCAGCTCCGGAGACTGGCCCTCCCCCGCACCGGAACGCTCCAGGATCAGCCAGTCGAAGGCCAGATACTCATGGGCGTTGAAGCGCAGCGCTCGCGCACCGGCCGGAAGCGGATGGTCGAGTTCGGTGCGCGTCCAGTCCAGCACCGGCATGAAGTTGTAGCAGATCGTCTTCAGGCCGCAGGCGGCGAGATTCGCCATCGACTGCCGGTAATTGGCGAAGATCGGCTCGAGATCGCCCTCCCCCAGCTTGACCCGCTCATGGATCGGCAGGCTTTCCACCACCGACCAGTCGAGGCCGAAGCCGGGCGCCGCGATCTCTGCCTTGCGCTTCTCGATCTCGGCGACGCTCCAGACTTCGCCATAGGGGATGTGGTGGAGCGCGGTGACGATGCCGCTCGCGCCGGCCTGGCGGGCGGCGGCGAGGGTGACGGCGTCGTCGGGGCCGAACCAGCGCCAGGTCTGTTTCATCGAATCGATCTCGGATCACATCAGGAGGTTGGGGAGGAACAGCACGACGCCCGGGAACAGGGCGAGGAAGAACACCACGGCGAGGATCGCGGCGATAAAGGGCAGCGATTCGACGAAGTACTCCTCGATCGAACAATCGAGGATCGAGCAGACCGTGTACATCGCCACGCCGACCGGCGGCGTCATCGAGCCGAGCGTCACGATCGACATCATCAGGATGCCGAAATGCACCGGGTCGACGCCGAGCTTGGTGATGATCGGCACGAAGATCGGCGTCAGCAGCAGCACGAGCACCGTGCTTTCGACGAAGCAGCCTGCAATCAGCAGCGAGACCAGGATCAGCACCACGATCACCAGCGGGTTCTGGGACAGGCCCAGCATCCATTCGGCGACCTCCTGCGGGGCCTGCTCGAAGATCAGTGCGTAGCCGACCATGCCGGACAGCAGGATGATCAGCATGATCACGCCGACATCGAGCACGCCTTCGCCGAGCGCTTCCATGAAGCTCTCGAAGGTCAGTTCCTTGTGCAGGAAAACGCCGACGACGACCGCGTAGACGACCGCGAAGGCCCCGATCTCGGAGGGGGTGAAGATGCCGGCGCGGATGCCGAACAGCAGCGCGAGCGGGAACAGCAGTGCCCATTTGGCGTCGACCACGGCGCGCCAGACCGCCCGGCCGCTCGGCAGTTCCTTCGTGGCGGAATGGTAGCCGCGCTTGCGGGCGACGAGCCAGACGACGGTCATCAGGGCGGCCATCATCAGCAGACCGGGGATGACGCCCGCCAGGAAGAGACGCCCGATCGAGACGTTGCCGACGAAGCCGTAGAGGATCAGGCCCAGGCTCGGCGGGATCGTCGCCGTGATCAGCGAACCGACCGCGATCGCGGCGCAGGTGAAGCCCTTCGAATAGCCCCGGCGGATCATGTCCGGGCCGAGGATGCGCGCCTCCATGGCGGCGTCGGCCACGGCCGAGCCGGAGACGCCGCCCATCAGCGTCGAGAGCAGGATGCAGACCTGGGCGAGCCCGCCCGCCATCCAGGAGACCAGCACGTTGGAGCAGGCGATCAACCGGTGCGTGATGCCGGTCTTGTTCATCATGTGCCCGGCCAGCACGAAGAAGGGCACGGCCAGCAGCGGGAAGCTCTGCGAGGCGGTAGCGATCTGCTGGACGCCGATGCCAAGCGGGATCGAGCCCGAGAGGACGAAGAAGGAAAAGCCGGACATGCCGATGGCCAGCGCCACCGGCAGACCGAGGAACATCAGCAGGAAGAAGAGACCCCAAAGTGTCAGCATGGTTTGGGCCTCACCCGAGCTGGCTGTCGGAGCGGTCGAGGCTCCGATCGGCATAGAAGACCAGCGAGCGTGTCCGCAGCGCATGGACCAGATTGACCGCGATGGTGACGGCCAGCAGCGCGGCGCCGACTGGCACCGCCGCGGTGACCCAGGCATAGGAGATGCCGCTGTCGCCATAGACGCGCTGCCAATTCAGGATCGTCAGCCGATAGCCCGAGACGGCGAGCGCAATGAGGAAGGCCAGGGCCAGCAGCGCGAGTGCGATCTCGACGAGCCAGCGCGGCGTGCGCGGCAGCTTCCGGACGAACAGATCGACGCCGATATGGGCCTTGAGCCGCATGGCGCGGTTGGCGCCGAGAAAGCAGACCCAGATGAAGAGCAGCTGCGCCACGTCGATCGACCAGATCAGCGGGTAGCCGAAGGTGCGCCCCAGGGCGGCTATGAAGACGAGAACGACGATCGCCGCCAGAAGCAGCTTGGCCACGAGAAACTCGGCCGAAATCAGAAATTGCGACATGGCGGCGGGGCCCGATCGATGCGCGCGGAAGGGCGGCGGCGCGCTGGGCGCGCGCCGCCGGATTGGCAGAGGACCGCTCGGGCCCTGTTATTTCAGGATCTTCAGAACCTCGGCGCGCAGGTCGCTGTAGCCGAGCTTCTCGTAGACCCCCTGGGTCGCGTCGATGAAGGGCTTCTTGTCGACCTCGGCGATGGTCATGCCGTTCTTCTTCATGGTCTCCTCGAAACCGACGAGCGAGTCCTCGGTCAGCTTGGAGGCGTAATCACCGGCAGCCAGCGATTCCTCGCGCAGGATTTTCTGCAGCTCGGGGGTGAGCTTGTCGAACCAGGCAGCGCTGGTGACGATCCCGGTGATCAGGTTGAAATGGCTCGTCTTGGTGACGTGCTTGGCAACCTCGTAGAGCTTCGAGCCGACGGTGGCGGGGTGCTGCGCCTCGACCGCGTCGATGACCTTCTGCTGCATGGCCGGGTAGACCTCGCCCCAGCCCATCGGCGTCGGCGTCGCGCCCATGGCGCGGATAGTCTCCATCCAGACCGGCGCGCCCGGCGTGCGCATGCGGATGCCCGCGAGGTCGGCCGGGACCGTGACCGGCTTGTTGGTGATCAGATGACGGTCGCCCTGCCACCAGTTGAACGACAGGACCTGATGGCCCGACGTCGTCCTCAACTTGGCGACCCAGGTCTCGAAGAGCGGCGAGGTCACGACCTTGCGCACGCCCTGGAAACCGTCGGCGAGATAGGGCGCGCTGAGAACACCGAACTCCTTGACGAAGACGGCGAGACGGCCGCCATCGACCACGACGGCGACATTGGCGCCGGCGCGCGCCTGCTCCAGCACGTCCTCGTCCTTGCCGAGCTGCGAACCCGGGAAGATGCGGATGGTGAGCTGGTTCTTGGAACGCTCGGCGACGCGGTCGCGGAACCGCTCCAGCCCTTTGTAGAGCGGGTCGTCCCGGGTGAGCGCGGTGTTGACGTTGAGCTGGGCCTGGGCCTGGGCCGCGGCCGGAAGCGCCATGACGCCGGCTGCGAGCGCGATCGCGCACAGCGTGCGCCGGTTGACGGTGAACATCTGATAGCCTCCCTGCGGTGCTTCCTGCGTCTCGGGACGCATTGAAGTATGGCACCATACCGGTATGATAGCCGGAGCGTCGGAGAAGGCAAGACGGATGAACGGCCCTGTTGCGCTGAAGCTGGCGGACCCCATCGTCCCGCAGATCATCCAGATCCTGCGGCAGGCGATCATCGAGATGCGCCTGAAGCCCGGCGAGGCCCTGTCGGAGAAGGAGGTCGCGCTGCGCTACGGCGTCAGCCGCCAGCCCGTGCGCGAGGCGTTCATCAAGCTGGCCGAGGCCGGCCTGCTGCAGGTGCTGCCGAGCCGGGGCACCTATGTCGTCAAGATCTCGGTGCGGGAGGTGCTCAACGCCCGCTTCGTGCGCGAGGCGATCGAATGCGCGCTGGTGCGCAGCGCCGCCGAACTGATCGATCCCGCCGGCGTGGCGCGGATCGAGCAGCTGGTCGCCGAGCAGAAGCTGGCGGCGGAGGCCGGCGACTCGAGCCGCTTCTACGCGTTGGACGAGGCGTTTCACCGCGCGATCGCCGACTGCGTCGAATGCGACCCGGCGCTGCGCGTGGTCGAGAGCGCGCGCGCCCAGACCGACCGGGTGCGCTATCTCAGCCTGCCGGACGCCTCGCCGCTGGCGCTGCTGATCGCCCAGCACGAGGCCATTCTCGACGCCATCAAGGCGCGCGATCCCGAGCGGGCGGAGGCGGCGATGCGCACCCATCTGCGCGAGATCCTGAGCGCCCTGCCCCGGCTGGCGGAGCGCTTCCCGGACGTGTTCGACCGCAGCGACGTGCCTCCGCACGCGCGCCCGATGGCGGGTTGAGCCGGAACCGGATCAACCGATCGAGGGCGGCGCCGCCGTCGCGGCCTCAAGGCGGGCAACCGTTTCCTCGAGGCTTTCGGCGACGCCGAGCATGAAGTCCTTGCCGAAGGCGATGATCGTATCCGGCGGCTCGCCCTTGAAGGTGTAGACGACACTGACCCGGTCGGGATTGACGTAAACCGGCTTGCCGTCGGCCGGCGAGGTGAACTGGCAGAGCTTGGGCATGGAACGCTCGCGATTCGGTGGAGTTGCCGAGCTATACGACCAAGAAGGGCGTGCGCTGAAGGCGCGGCGGCTTCAAGCGACGCTCTGGCTTATGTCCAAGAGCGCGGCTTCATAGTAGATGCCGGGAATGGACGACGCCGCGCTGATCTCCAGCCTCGCCAGCCAAGGCCCGCTGCTGCTGACGGCGATCCATGTCGCCACGGCGGGGACGGTGACGATCCATGCGCTGATGCGCAAGCGCGACGTGCCGGCGGCGATCGGCTGGATCGGGCTGGCCTGGCTGTCGCCCTTTTTCGGGCCGCTGCTCTATTTCGGCTTCGGCATCAACCGCGTGAAGCGCCGGGCCCGGCGGCTGCGCGGCGCCGAGGAGGCCGCCCGCAGCCAGAGAAGCCCCGTCGCGGCCGGCCCGACGGGCAGCCTGCAGCGCGCGGTGGGACGCATTACCCGCACCCGCCCCGAGCCCGGCACGGTCTCCGCCGTGCTCGAATGCGGTGACGAGGCCTATCCGCGGATGCTGGCCGCGATCGAGGCCGCCACGACGAGCGTCGCGCTGTCCACCTTCATCTTCCGCACCGACGAGCGCGGCCTGCGCTTCGTCGCGGCGCTGGTGGCGGCGCATCGCCGCGGCGTTGCCGTGCGCGTGCTGATCGACGGCTTCGGCGGGGGATTCCTGTTCTCGCGGGCCTATCATGCGCTGCGGCGCGAGGGCGTGCCGGCGGCACGCTACCTGCATTCGCTGATGCCGTGGAAGATGCCGCTGCTCGACCTGCGCCTGCACAAGAAGATCCTGGTGATCGACGGCTGCCGGGCCTTCATCGGCGGGCTGAACATCGGCGGCGAGAACTGCCTGGCCGACCGGCCGGCCGAGCCGGTACGCGACGTGCATTTCCTCGTCGAGGGGCCGGTGGTGCGCCAGGTCATGGAGAGCTTCCAGGACGACTGGACCTTCTCGACCGGCGAGGCGCTGGATGGGGAAGCCTGGTTCCCGGCGATCCCGCCCCAAGGGGGCGCCCCGGCCCGGGTCATCTCCTCTGGCCCCGATCAGAGCGTCGACCAGCTGATGCTGGTGCTGCTGGCGGCCATCAACACGGCCTCCTCCAGCCTGCGGATCGCGACCCCCTATTTCCTGCCGGACGAGCAGATCATCACCGCCCTGCAACTCGCCGCGCTGCGCGGGGTCGAGGTCCATATCGTGATTCCCGGGCGCAACAACCACCGCCTGATGGGCTGGGCGATGCAGGCCCACATCCGCCCCCTGCTCAAGGCGGGCTGCCGGATCTGGCATTCGCCCGACCCGTTCGACCATTCCAAGCTGGCGACGGTGGACGACGGCTGGAGCCTGATCGGCAGCGCCAACTGGGATGCGCGCAGCCTGCGCCTGAACTTCGAAATCACCATGGAGTTGTACGACCCGGAGCTGGCGGGTCGCATCGCAGCGCTGATCGACGCCAAGCGGGGCGAGGCCGTGACACTGGAGCAGATCGACGCGCGCTGGCCGATCGTCAAGATTCGCGATGCCGCGGCGCGGTTGCTGATGCCCTATCTGTGAGCGAGGTCGTGTGAAGGTCGCATCCTATAACATCCACAAATGCCGCGGCACCGACAGGCGCGTACGTCCCGACCGGATCGTCTCCGTGCTGGCCGAGATCGGCGCGGATCTGGTGGCGCTGCAGGAGGTCGACCGGCGCTTCGGGCAGCGCACGGGCCTTCTCGATCCCGCCGCCATCCTGCGCGAGACGGGCCTGCACCTGCTCGTCCAATCGGATGTGGTCGACGGCCATGGCTGGCACGGCAACGCCCTGCTGGTGCGCGGCGAGCCCCTCTCCTACCGGCGCTTCCGGCTGAAGCTGCCCGGCGTCGAGCCGCGCGGCGCGGTGGTGGCGGAGCTCGACCTCGGTGAGGGGCGGTTCCGTGTGATCGCGGCGCATCTGGGGTTGCTGCGGCGCTCGCGCATCGACCAGGCGACGACGCTGCTGCACGCCTTCCTCGAGCTCACGCCGATGCCGACGATCCTGCTCGGCGACTTCAACGAATGGCGGCGCGGCCGCCGCTCTGCGCTTGATGTGCTCGTCCCGCATTTCGCCGACATGAAGCACCCGCCGAGCTTCCCCTCGCGCCGGCCGATGCTGCCCCTCGACCGCATCCTGGCCTGGCCGGACGGGCTGATCTCCGAACTCGCGGTCCACGATACGCCGCTGGCGAGGAAGGCCTCCGACCATCTGCCGCTGACGGCACGGATCGACGTGTCGCGTCTCCAGGCCGCCATGGTCAGCGCCGCCTGAGCCGGACCGACCGGCCTCAGGTCGCGGGTATGGCCGATGCCGCAACCGGCGCCGGCTCCTCCTCGCCCCGCGGCAGCATCCGCGCTGCATTGGCGAGGAAGAGCAGCTCCGAGCCGACATGGATGAAGGCCGCGATGAGCGGGTCGAGATGCCCCGTCGCCGCCAGCGCGATGCCGACCGCGTCGACGATGAGCGTTCCGGCGAAGTTCTGCCAGATGACGCGGCGCGTCCGTCTCGCGATCCGCAGCGTCTCGACGAGCTTGAGCAGGTCGTTGCCGATCAGGATGATGTCGGCGCTCTCCTTGGCGATGTCGGTGCCCGCGCCCATGGCGATGCCAAGGCTGGCGGCCGTGAGCGCCGGCGCGTCGTTGACGCCGTCACCGACCATGCCGACGACGCGCCCCTCCTCGACGAGCTTGCGCACCCGCACCAGCTTGTCCTGCGGCAGCATGTCGCCGACCGCCTCGGCAATGCCGATCTGGCGGGCGACGCTCGTCGCGACCACGGCCGTATCTCCCGAGAACAGAAGCGTCCTGACACCGATGCCGGCCAGCGCCGCCATCGCAGCAGCAGCCTCGGGTCGCAGGGCGTCCGCGACGATGATTTCGCCGAGGAAGCGCCCGTCCGCCGCGACGACGATGTCCGAGCCGACGACCGGGTGGTCGCGGGGCGGCACCGCCACGCCCGCCTCCGCGAGCAGCGGGCGATTGCCGACCAGCACGACACGGCCCTCGACCACGGCCGTGATGCCGCGCGCCAGCTTGAACTCGGCCGAAGACGGTTCCGGCACCGAAAGACCCCGCGCGCTCGCCTCCTCGACGACGGCGCGGGCCAGCGGATGCTCGGAGCGCAATTCCGCCGCTGCGGTCAGCCGCAGCAGTTCGAGCGGATCGACGCCCGGAGCCGGCAGGATCTGCTCGACACCGGGCTGGCCGAGCGTCAGCGTGCCCGTCTTGTCGAGGACCAGCGTATCCAGCTGCCCCAGCGTCTCGAGATGGATGCCGCCCTTGATGATCGCGCCGAGCCGCGCCGCGCGGCCGATGCCGCCGAGGATGGCGATCGGCGTGCCCGCCGCGATGCCGCAGGCGCCGGCCACGATGATGACCGAGATCGTGTCGCGCAGGTCGCGCGTGATGAGCCAGGTCATCAAGGCGGCAAAGGCGGCGGCATAGACGAGGTAGCCCGCCATCCGGTCGGCGAGCTTCTGGACCGGGGCCCGGCTCTGCTCGGCCGCCTCCACCGCCTCGATGATCTGGCCGTAGCTGGTGTCGCGCCCGATGCGTTCGACCGCGATCTCCAGCGCGCCCATATGATTGATCGAGCCGGCATAGACGGCGTCGCCCACCGCTCTGTCGACAGGCATGGATTCGCCGGTGATGCGCGACTGGTCGACCATCGAGTGACCGTCGGTGACGACCCCGTCGACCGGGATCTTTTCGCCCGGATTGACCAGCACGATGTCGCCGATCGCGACCTCGTCGACGGACACTGTCACGGTTCCGTCGCCGCGCCGGGCGCGCGCCTCGCGCGGAATGAAGGCCACGAGATCGCCGATCGCGCGGCGGCCGCGGGCGATCGTCAGATGTTCGAGTTCCTCGGCGACCAGGACGAAGAGGGTGACGACGAGCGCGGTGAAGATCTCGGCGATCGCGGCGGCGGCGGCGATAGCGATGAGCATGGAGAGTTCCATGGTCATGCGACGCGCGAGAAGATTGGCCAGGGCTTCCCGCAGCACCGGCCAGACGCTGAAGGCGAGCGCCAGAAGGCCGATCACGCTGACCTGTGGGATGGGCTCGTAGACCCGGAACCACACGGCCGCGGCTCCCAGCGCCGCGACGGCGATGCGGGCGACCGCCAGAGGCTCGAAAGGCGCGTGCTGGTGAACGTCGTCGCGGGCGTGGAGCGGCACAGGCGTCGCCGCTCGCTCCAGGACGGCGGCCTTCTCGTCGACCATCGTCATGGACGTTCTCCCGCTCGCGGCTATCCGGCGGCCGGACGGCCTTTGCTGCCCGGCAGAGCTAGGCCCGCTGAACCATCGCCGCCTTGCGGCGGATCAAGGCCGCCGGGCGAAACGCGTCTCGACGGCCGCGATATAGGCATCGCGCGAGGGGCCGAGATGCTGGCGGCAGAGCGCGACGAGACGGCCGCGGTCTCCCGCCGCCAGAGCCTCGACCATCGCGGCATGCTCGTCGCGCGCGAGCGCCAGATGCTCGGGGCTCGCGGCGGTGATCGAGCGGGCGCCATGGACCTTCTGGGCGAGCCCCTGGATCAGTTCGACCAGATGAGGGTTGCCGCAGGCGCGAAACAGCGTCTCGTGGAAGCGGATATTGGCCCGGAAGGCGCCCCGCGCATCGCCCGCCGCGACCGCCTCGGCATGGAGCTGCTGCAAGGCGCGCAGCGGGCCCAGGACGTCCGGTGCAATGGGCAGCGGAATCTGCTCGGCGGCGAGCGTCTCCAACACCTCGCGGACGGAATAGATCTGACGGACCTCGGCGGGGTCGAGCAGCCGGACCACCGCGCCGCGGTTGGGGATGCGCTCGACCAGCCCGACCCGCTCCAGTTCCGCCAGCGCCTCGCGCACGACATGGCGCTTCACCCCGAGCCGTTCCGCGAGCTCCTCCTCGACGAGGCGCTCGCGCGGCAGGAGCCAGCCGAGGACGATCTCCTCCTCCAGCATGGCGGCGACGGAGCGGACGCGGTCGGCGGTCTGGGCCTTGAGAGCGGTATCCGGCATGCCCGATCGTAACCTTTGCCAGGATTGTTGACAATGATGGCGACAGCCCTAAAGCTGCCGACATGAGCGCTTCCGACGACGATACCCCATCCACGGCTCCTGCGGCACGCGGCCTGCGCCGCAATCTCGCGACCTATGGCGATCCCGGCTTCTCGCTGTTCCTGCGCAAGGCCTTCATCAAGGCCGCCGGTTTCTCGGATGATGCGCTCGACCGGCCGATCATCGGCATCACCAACACCTTCAGCGACTTCAATCCCTGCCATGGCAACGTGCCGCGGCTGATCGAGGCGGTGAAGCGCGGCGTGATGCTGGCGGGCGGCCTGCCGATGGAGTTCCCGACGATCTCCATCCACGAATCCTTCGCCAACCCGACCTCGATGTTCCTTCGCAACCTGATGGCAATCGACACCGAGGAGATGATCCGCGCCCAGCCCTGCGACTCGGTCGTGCTGATCGGCGGCTGCGACAAGACGGTTCCGGCCCAGCTCATGGGCGCCGTCAGCGCCGATGTCCCGGCGATCCAGCTGATCACGGGGCCGATGCTCGTCGGCCACCACAAGGGCGAGGTGCTCGGCGCCTGCACCGATTGCCGTCGCCTCTGGGGCCAGCACCGCGCCGGACAGATCGACGAGGCCGAGATCGAGGTTCTGAGCGGGCGCCTCGCGCCTACCCAGGGCACCTGCATGGTGATGGGCACGGCGAGCACGATGGGTTGCCTGGTCGAGGCGCTCGGCATCGCGCTACCCGGCTCGGGCACCATCCCCGCCACGCATGCCGACCGCATTCGCGCCGCCGAAGCCAGCGGGCGCGAGGCGGTGCGCCTCGCCAAGGGCGGGCCGAAGCCGAGCGACCTGCTGACGAAGACGGCCTTCCGCAACGCGCTGACGGTGCTGCAGGCGATCGGCGGCTCGACCAACGGGCTGGTGCATCTGGCCGCCATCGCGCGGCGCGCCGGCCTCTCGATCGATCTCGAGGAGTTCGACGCCATCGGCCGAAAGGTGCCGGTGCTGATCGACCTGAAGCCATCCGGCGACCACTACATGGAGCATTTCCACTGGGCCGGCGGCGTGCCCAAGCTGATGAAGGAGCTGGGCGATCATCTCGACCGCTCGGCGCCGACCATCGACGGGCGGACGATCGGCGAGATCGCCGATGCGGCCGAGGACATCCCGAACCAGACCATCATCCGCAGCGCCGCGAGCCCGGTGAAGCCGACCGGCGGCATGGCCGTGCTGCGCGGCAATCTCGCGCCGGGCGGCGCGGTGATCAAGCATTCGGCCGCCTCTCCCGCCCTGCTCAAGCATACCGGCCGCGCAGTGGTCTTTGCCTCGGTCGAGGACATGGTGCGGCGCATGGACGATCCGGCGCTCGACGTGAAGGCCGACGACGTGCTGGTCCTGACCAATGCCGGGCCGAAGGGTGCGCCCGGCATGCCGGAGGCCGGCTATATCCCGATCCCGAAGAAGCTGGCCCAGGCCGGCGTCAAGGACATGGTCCGCATCTCCGACGCGCGCATGAGCGGGACGGCCTTCGGCACCATCGTGCTACACATCACGCCGGAATCGGCCGTCGGCGGGCCGCTCGGACTCGTCCGCGACGGCGATCTGATCCGGCTCGACGTCGAGGCGCGCGAGATCGCGCTGCTCGTCGACGAGGCCGAACTGGAGCGGCGCAAGGGCGAGTGGCAGCCGCCGGCCCATCTCACTCAGGAGAGCCGCGGCTATCGCCATCTCTACCTCACCACCGTCCTGCAGGCGGACGAAGGCTGCGACTTCGATTTCTGCTGACCGGCCAGGCCGGCCCAAGCTTCTCGGACGAGACCGGATCAACCGGCCCTTTGCGACCCCCTTTCGGAGGACACTCCCATGCTCGACCGCCGCCATCTCGTCTGCCTCATCGCCGGCCTGTCGCTCGCCCTCCCCGGCAGCGCCTTCGCCCAGGCCTATCCGCAGAAGCCGATTACGCTGGTCGTGCCCTATGCGCCGGGCGGTGCCACCGACATCATCGGCCGCGTCGTGGCGGAAGAGATGTCCAACAGCCTCGGTCAGCGCATGGTTGTCGAGAACCGCGCGGGCGCCGGCGGCAGCGTCGGGGCGGCGGCGGCCTCGCGTGCGCAGCCGGACGGCTACACGCTGCTGCTCGGAGCGCTGACCAGCCACTCGATCAATATGAGCCTGCAAGCCAAGCCGGGCTTCGACCTGAAGAAGGACCTCGTGCCCGTCGGGCTCGCCGGCAATGTCGGGCTGGCGCTGGTCGTCCACCCCTCGGTGTCCGCCAAGACGGTCCCCGAGCTGATCGCGCTGATCAAGGCGAAGCCCGAAGAGTACTCCTACGCCTCCTCGGGTCAGGGCTCGCCGCAGCATCTCTCCGGCGAACTCTTCAACCTCAAGGCCGGCACCAAGATGCCGGTGGTGCCCTATCGCGGTTCCGGCCCGGCCATGACCGACATGGTCGCCGGCCAGGTCAAGATCATGTTCGACACCATTCCTGCCGTGCTCCAGCATGTGAAGGGCGGGACGCTGCGGGCGATCGCCACCACGGGCACCGAGGTCTCGCCCTTCATGCCGGAGACGCCGACGGCGATCTCGCAGGGGCTCGCCGGCTTCGAAGTCTCGTCCTGGTTCGGGATGCTGGCGCCGGCCGGCACGCCGCAGCCGATCGTCGACAAGCTCAACGCCGAGCTGAACAAGGCCCTGCAGAGCCCGAAGCTCAAGGAGGCGCTGGCGCTGCAGGGCGTGGTGCCGAAGCCGAGCACGCCCGCCGGAGCGGCCGCGCGCATCGACAGCGAGATTGCCAAATGGGGCGATCTGATCAAGACCAGCGGCATCAAGGCAGAGTGAGCGCCAGGGTCCGACCGTCATGAGCCAGCCCGTCCAGCATCTCGCCATCGTCGGCGCCGGCATGATCGGCGCGAGCTGGGCGGCGCTCGCCAGCGCCCATGGCCTGGCCGTCAGCGCCTATGACCCGCATGAGGTAGCGCGGGAGCGCTTCCTCGGCCATGTCGAGCGGGCGCGGAGCCAGCTGACGGAACTCGGCCTGACGGGAAACGGCGCCGTCTCCTTCTCGACCGATCTGGCAGAGGCGCTCGCCGGCGCCGGCTTCGTCCAGGAGAACGGGCCGGAGAACGAGGCGGTCAAGCGCGCGCTGCTCGCGCAGATCGATGCGGCTCTGCCGCCCGACGCGATCATCGCCAGTTCGACCTCGGCGCTGGTGCGCAGCGCCATCGTCGCCGATTGCGCGAGACCGGAGCGGGTCGTCGTCGCCCATCCCTTCAACCCGCCGCATCTGGTGCCGCTGGTCGAACTGGTCGGCGCGGATGAGGGCGTCGTCGAGCGGGCCGCCGCCTTCTATCGCGGGCTCGGGCGCCGGCCCGTGGTGCTCAACCGCGAAATGCCCGGCCATATCGCCAATCGGTTGGCTTCGGCGCTTTATCGTGAAGCGGTCTATCTGGTCGAGCAGGGCGTCGCGAGCGTCGCCGACATCGACGCGGCGCTGTGCAACGGCCCGGGCCTGCGCTGGGCGCTGATGGGGCCGCACATGACCTATCATCTCGGCGGCGGCGAAGGCGGGATCGCCGGCTATCTCGCCCATCTGGGCCCCAGCCAGGTGCGGCGCTGGCAGTCGCTCGGCGATCCCTCGCTAGATGCCGAGACGCAGGCGAAGATCGTTGCCGGCGTCGCCGAAGAGGCGCAGGGGCGCAGCATCGCCGAACTGGAAGCGCGCCGCGACGAAGGTCTGCTGGCCGTGCTGAAGGCCCGCACACTGGTCAGCGCGTGACGAGGTCGACGACCCGATGACCCTTATCTCCGACACCGCCCCGCGCATCGCGCTCATTCACGCGCTGGAGGAATCCGTGCTGCCGGCGCGGGCCGCCTTCGCCGCGCACTGGCCGGAGGCCAAGGCCTTCGACCTGCTCGACACCTCGCTCGCCACCGATCTCGCGGCGCGAGGGCGCCTCGATGAGGCGATGACCGAGCGCTTCCTGACGCTCGGGCGCTATGCGGCGGCGACGGAAGCCACCAGCGGACCGGCCAGGGCCATCCTCTTCACCTGCTCCGCCTTCGGGCCGGCCATCGACGAGGTGAAGCGGGCGCTGCCGATCCCGGTGCTGCGGCCGAACGAATCCGCCTTCGCCGAAGCCTTGGCGCTGGGCGGGCGGATCGGTCTGATGGTGACCTTCGCCCCTTCCCTGCCCTCGCTCACGCAAGAGATCCGCGAGATGGCGGGTGGCCCCGTCGAGGTCACTGGCGTCATGGTCGAGGGTGCGCTTGCTGCCCTGAAGGGGGGCGACGGCGCCACCCATGACCGGCTGGCGGCCAAGGCGGCCGCCAAGCTCTCAGGGATCGACACGCTGATCCTCGGGCAGTTCTCGCTCGCCCGCGCCCGGCCCGCCATCGAGGCGGCGACCGGGCTTCGCGTCGTGACCACGCCGGAAGCCGCGATCCGCGGCCTGAAGCGGGCGATCGGCGCCTGAGGCTCAGGCCGCCCCCGCCCGGGCGCTGCCGCCACGCGTCTTGAACAGGCTCCAGACGATGCCGGCCGCGATGATGCCGAGCGTGACGCCGAGCGAGACGGCCGGCGGGAACTTCTCCAAGCCGAGCAGGTCGGCGATGAAGATCTTCGAGCCGATAAAGACCAGCACGATCGCGAGAGCCGGCTTGAGATAGCGGAAGCGCTCGATCACGGCCGCCAGCGCGAAATACAGCGCGCGCAGGCCGAGGATCGCGAAGATGTTCGAGGTGTAGACGATGAACGGGTCGGTCGTGATCGCGAAGATCGCCGGCACCGAGTCGACCGCGAAGATCAGGTCGGCGATCTCGATCGCGATCAGCGCCATGAAGAGCGGCGTGACGAACCAGGCCGGCCTGCCGGTCGCCGGATCGGGCTGCTTCACGAAGAAGCGCTCGCCATGGTGCTCGTCGGTGACGTTGAAGCGCCGCCGCATCAGCCGGATCAGGGCGTTGTTCTCGAGCGCGGGCGGCTTGTCGCCCATCACCAGCATCTTCACGCCGGTGACGATCAAGAAGACCGCGAAGATGTAGAGCACCCAGCCGAACTGCGAGACCAGCGTCGCGCCGAGCCCGATCATGATCGCGCGCAGCACGATGACGCCGAGGATGCCCCAGAACAGCACGCGGTGCTGGTAATGCGCGGGTACGGCGAAGAAGGCGAAGATCAGCGCGATGACGAAGACGTTGTCGAGCGCCAGCGTCTTCTCGACGACGAAGCCGGTCAGGTAGTTCATGCCGGGCTCGGCGCCGAGATACCACCAGACCCAGGCGCCGAAGGCGAGGCCCAGGCCGATATAGGTGCCCGAAAGGACGAGGCTTTCGCGGACCTCGATCGGCCTGTGCTCCTTGTGGAGCACGCCGAGATCGAAGGCGAGCAGGGCCGCGACGATGCCGATGAAGGCCAGCCACATCCAGGCGGGCTTGCCGAGCCAGTCGGCGGCGAAGAAGGCGAAATCCATGATCGACCATCAGCCGGACGCGACATCGGAAAACGATCCGACATCGCGAGCGCGCCGGCAGCGCTCGCCAGAGGGGCCCGGATCAGCGGGTGCGCCCGAGGTGGGAGCGAGCCTGGCCGACGTCAAGAACCGTCATGCAAAATTATTGCACCAGATCCGCTCTTGACGCATGCCATCTCGCTCCCAATCTCTCGGTGGAACCCGGGTCCGGGCCCCTCTGGCAGCGACGCTGCGATGTCGGACTCTTCCACCTGACGAGCGCTTTCGCGCTCCGATCTTGGGAGCCACGACGCCATGTCGATTGCTTACGACCTCAATCCGGCCCGCTCGCGCGCCGAAACCCTCGAACGGCTCGACGCCATCGCAAGGCTGCTCGACGCGGCCGTGCGCGTTCCCGGCACCAATGTCCGCGTCGGCGCGGACGCGCTGCTGAACGTCATCCCCGGCATCGGCACCGTCGTCGCCAAGGGCGTCTCGGCCTATCTCGTCTGGGAGGCGCGACGCCACGGGCTGCCGACGCTGACGGTCTGCCGGATGGCGGGGCGCGTTGGGATCGACCTCGCGATCAGCGCCATCCCCGTGGTCGGCTGGTTCGGCGACGCCTTCTATCGCGCCAACCTGAAGAACATAGACGAGTTGCGCCGACATCTCCGGGCGGTCGACGGCGCGCCGGCTTCCAGCTTCGGCAGGAGGGCCTGAACGATGCGCAACCTCATCTGGCTGGGCGGCCTCATCATCCTCGGGCTCTGGAGCCTCGTCGCCTGGGGCGGCCACGCCCTGCTCGACTGGACCAGCAACTGGGCCGCGGCGAATGCAGACATGGTGTCCGGCGTGCCCGAGATCGTCGAGACGGTCTCCTGGGCCGCCCGCGGCCTCGGCAATGCCAGCGAGATCATCGTGATCATCGTCTGGGCGCTCGGCGCGATCCTGATCCTGGGCCTCGTCGGTCTCGCCAACCGCCTCCTGGGCCGCCGACGCCCGTCCCTATCCCATCCCCGCCACTGGAGGGCCTGAGCCATGCCGACCCGACCCAACCGCACCCAGGCCGATCTCAAGCGCGATCTCGATCTCTGGCATGACGAGGAGGCGAGCCTGCAGATCGAGACGATCGCGGCCGCCTGCGCCCTCATGGCCTATGCCGACGGCATCGTGCGCCCGGCCGAGCATGACAGCATGGCCGCCTCGCTCTCGCGCTTCGGCCTCGTCGACGATCGCTCCCGCATGGAACTGCTGGCCGAGTTCGAACACGTCACCGCGCGCTTCGAGATCGACCCATCGACCGGCGAGCGCACCGCCCTGACGACGATCGGGCGGCTCCAGGGCAAGTCACGCTTCACCCAGGCGCTGATCGAGACCTGCCGGCTGATCGGCGAGGCGGACGGCCATTACATCGTCGAGGAGCAGTCGGCGCTGGTGAAGATCTGTCGTCAACTCGGCGTCGACCCCGTCGCGGCCGGTGCCTTCGGCGTGCCCGAACGCGTATGACGCACGGAGCCTGCCCGTCTTGATCGTGGTTCTCGATGGCGTGATCGGCCTTTGCGCGCTCGCTTCGTCCTATGTTTGGTGGCTCGCCAGCCGCCAACGCCTGCGCCGGATCAGCCGGCTGGAGGAACTGGATGCCGCCGACATGAATCGGCTGGTGACGGTGCTCAACCGCACCCAGATCCTCAACGCGCGGGCGGCTCTGCTGGCCTCGGCGACGGCCGCACTCGCGGCGCTGCGCATCGGCCTCCAGGCCGTGCGCGACATCTGAGCCCTCCCCGCCCCTTTGCAATCAGAGCGTCCGGGGGCTCGGCAGTACCGCACGTATCGTCAGGCCCGTCTCTCGAGCCCATGGCGGGCAGCGTTACCGACAAGGGCGATCTCCTGCTGGTGTCGGAGGATGCCTGCTCGACCCTGAACGCCGAATGGCAACCAGCCTCGGTCAACTACGCGCTTTAGAACGTCGCGGTCGTTACGGATGCGAACCCGGTGCTTGCTGCATGGGCGTGCGCGCGCAGACGAGACAGTGCCTCCGCCGGGCCCTCAGCAAAGAGGGATAACCCAAGGCGTTTCGCGACTGATAGTGGCTTGAACGGCCAAATCGTCAGGCAGGTCCGTACCCTCCACGGCACCGCTATGGGCAGGACCACGACGCTGGCTACCGGGACCGACGGGGGTGGCGGCCGCTGCCCGTCAGAGCCACCGCCGAGATCGCGCGACTCCTCCACGAGGCATATTCGCGCTTTGCGGTTCATGTTCTCAACGGCGTCGAGCACGCCGGGGGAACGATGCGAAAGGTATCGGCCGACCTCGATCTGGCGTTTGGCGGCGCGTAGGCGGCCAAGGGGTAATTTGGCTCATATGGGGGCGGTCTTCCTATAACGGTCAGGCGCTACACCGCCCGGCCGCGTCTCCCTCTCGCCAGCCTCAGGGACGCCACCAAGCCGCGCCCACCATCGCGATACAAGGGCAACCACTCGCATCTCATTGACATATCCACCCCACAGCCACCTCATACAGGTTTGGTTGTGGGGTGGAGAATGTTGATGCGTGGACGTGCGTTCGTACTGGCGGTGGTGGCGCTCCTGAGCGTGCCCGCGACGGCCCAGACACGAGGCGACGACCCATATTTCAACGCGGCGCAAGCGGGCTTCAACGCCCTCCAGGTAGACACGCGGCTCTGGCTCCAGATCTTCCTAACCAGCGCCGGCCACTGGCCTGCCGTGCCGAACGTGACGTTCTCGCGGCGCCTCTTTGATGCGACCCGACAGTACCAGTTGTCGCGTGGGGAGGCCCCTACGGGCGTTCTGACGAAGCCCCAGATCGACCAGATGCTTGCGTCGGCATCGTCGGTGCTGGCCGGCTGGCGGATGCGCTGGGTGCCGCATCCCACCCGAGGGCGACAGCTCTGGGTCCCAATCGGCCTCGACCTTCAAGCCACCAGGACGGATCTCGGCGTGGAGATGCGAGAGCCTCGGAATCGGTTCAAGCTCAGGTTCAATGCGATCCCGGCGACGAATGTCCGAGCAACCTACGAGGCCACCCTGCGGGAGATGGTCGGCAGCGGCGACACCATCAACTTCAAGGTCGTGCGCAACGACTTCTTCGTCATTACGGGCAACCAGGGGCGCTACAGTCGCTACGTCCGCTACCATACCGATGGCGACGGCATTCTCGGCTTCGACATGTCATGGTCCGACGATGACGCACCCGTCTACGGCAACCGGTTGGTAACGGTCATTTCCGGGTCTCTGTGGGCCACCATGACGGGGGCGCCCTTCCCCTCCATCCAGCGCGGCGGTTACCCGTGGGAGAAGCCCACCGAGCCCGAGGTAGCAAGCCAACAGCGTCCTGCAGCACCACCGCCCTTACCCGCTCCCCAAGAGCCGGCGAAGGTCCGCTTCTCGACGGGATCGGGCTTCTTCGTTTCCAAGGCAGGCCACATTCTGACCAACGCCCATGTGGTGAAGGACTGTTCTACGATCACCGCCAGGCCTGATGGCGCGGTCGCAGTAGCGGCCCAGATGCTCGCGAGGGACGCGGCGAATGACCTTGCCGTTCTGAAGGTCGCCGGCCCAGCCGAGCGCTCGCTCCCGCTTCGGCCGAGCATCCGGCTTGGAGAGGGCATCGCCGCATTCGGCTTCCCTCACAGCGACCTCCTGGCGACCACCGGAAACTTCACCCTGGGAAACGTGACGGCTCTGGCGGGGCTACGGGACGACAGCCGGTATCTTCAAATCTCAGCCCCGGTTCAATCGGGCAACTCGGGAGGCCCGCTGCTGGACGGATCGGGGAACGTTGTGGGGGTCGTTACCGCGAAGCTTGATGCGATCAAGGTTGCGGAGGCACAGGGCGACCTTCCTCAGAACGTCAACTTCGCCGTGAAGTCATCACTGGCCACGAGCTTCCTGGACGCCAACCAGATCGCTTACGACGCAGGCACTTTTGGCGAGAAGCTTGAACCGGCCGACCTTGCCGAGCGGGCCAAGAAGGCCAGCGTCTTCATCACCTGTCGATAGCGCCCTTCCTTGATGCTGCCACCGATGTTCCCCTCACATTCGGAGAGAGTATCGGGTCGCGGCAAGTCCGTCTCCGGCTATATCAAAGCCCTACAGATGAGGAGAACGGCCTGGATTGGATCTAAGTTTTTGGGGTCCACAACGCTGAATATCTGGGGTCCACCCCAAAAACAGCCATCTGTAACAAGTTGATTTTATTGATTTTTGTCAAGATCCACCGAAGTGGCGCGACCTACGGGAGTCGAACCTGGTTTTCGATATTCCTAGTTAATTCAATTGCTTATGTTAGTCTATTCATCAGGATGTTACCATGATTCATACCATTATTGATACCAAGGCTAGACACGTTTTCGGTTCGTTGACGGAGGGACAAGAGCCACTGCTTCCGGCGCGGCGACACCCGCAGGTCGATCGTCACTAAACCCTGCGGCCATCGATCGAGGTCGGCGAATTGGTTTCAAACATACTCGTCGCAAGCAGATAATCTGCGAGGCCACCGAGCTCTGAGCCCTGGCGCTACCGCGCCGAAAAAGCAGACCCAGCGCAATATCCGCGGCCTTGGCAGCGCCCCGCGCTATGTTACCGTGCGTTTAGAGCGGATCCAAAAAGCCGCCACCGGCTTCGCCGTCAGAACCTTCGGCGCAGCCACTCGCAGGGAGGACTACGATGCGCAAGACGCTTGCGGCCGCCTTTGCGGCCTATCTCGTCGCGGCCGTACCAGCCGCGCAGGCCCAGGAAAAACTCAAGATCGGTGTGATGGCGACGCTGTCGGGCGCTCTGACGTCCGGCGGCGAGGACGGCGTCCGCGGTGTCCAGATCGCGGCCAAGGAACTCGGCAACAAGCTCGCGGGACGCGAATTCGAGCTGATCATCACCGCGACCGACGCGAGCCCAGATTCCGCGCTGCGCGCCGCGCGCAAGCTGGTCGAGCAGGACAAGGTGCAGATCATTATCGGACCGCTCTCGGGCTCCGAAGGCATCGCGATGCGCGACTACAGCAAGACAGTGCCGAACCTGGTGATGATCAACGGCTCGTCCGGCGCGCTCGAGACCACCTTCGTCAACCCGTCGCCTAACTTCTTCCGCTTCAACAGCGACGGCGCGATGTGGATGGCAGGGCTCGGCGAATACGTGCTGAAGGACAAGGGCTTCAAGAAGATCTCAGTGATCGCGGAGGATTACTCCTTCCCCTACACGCAGGTCTTCGGCTTCGCGATCGGCTATTGCCGCGCCGGGGGCCAGATCGCGCAGCGCCAGTGGGTGCCGCTCGGCACCAAGGATTTCGGCTCAGTCATCGCCAATATCCCCGACGACGTCGATGCGGTCTTCCTCGGGCTCGGCGGCGGCGACGCGGTCAACTTCCTGAACCAGTATAGCCAAACCGGCGGCAAGGCGAAGTTCATCGGCGGCTCGATCATGGTCGACCAGACGGTGCTCTCGTCAAAAGGCGCCGCCAAGCGCCTGCTCGTCGGCACGCCCTCTTCGGGCGGCGTCGCCGATGCCTGGGACGATCCGCGCTGGAAAGCCTGGGTGAAGACCTATCAGGAAGCCTTCCCGGCCGACAAGCGCTTCGCCAGCCCCTCGCTTTTCGCGACCAATTACTACAACGCCGTCAAGGCGCTCGCGATCGCGATGGACAAGGTCAAGGGCGATCTCTCGGACGGCGGCGCCAAGCTCCGAGCCGAGCTCGCCAAGGTCGAGCTCGACGCGCCGAACGGCAAGATCAAGCTGGACGACAACCGGCAGGCGATCGCCACGACTTTCATCACCGAGGTCGCCGAGCTGCCCAATGGTGATCTGACCAACAAGTTCGTCCGCGCCGTGCCGGATGTGACGCAGACGCTGGGCCTGTCGCTGGACGAGTTCAAGGCGATCGGCCTGCCATCGCGGACCAATCCGGAATGCAAGAAATAGGCGCCTGAGCGCCCGATGGAGGGGACCTGCGCCATGCGGGCCCCCTCCGCTCCCGTCATTGTCCCGACTCCCGGTGCTTGCGAGTGAATCTTGCGGCACCAAGCCGGCGGCTTGCCTGACGAGGCCCAGCTTCCTGCGTCGGACCTACTTTCGCGAGGCATCATGAGTCGCGCAGTTGCGGTCTGTCACGGTCCCTTCGGCCGCGTCGCGATCTACGATCTCGACCGCCCCCTCGTTCTCCACGCCCATCGCGAGGCCCATCTGATCTTTTTCCTGGAAGGGTCGCGCGGCCTCGTCACGGTCAACGGCCGCACCACGCTGGTCGACCCCTTCATGGGCGTCGCGATCAATCCCTGGGAGCCGCACAATTTTCAACCACTACGGCCCAACGCGCTCGGCCTTTTTCTCGTCGTCTATCTGAAGCCGGAATGGCTGGCTGCGCAGACGATGACCGCGCCGGGAGCGTTGGCTTTTCCCGCCACCGAACTGGTGATCACTCGCGAACTCGCCGCCTGGCGCGATGAGGCGGTCGAAATGCTGCTATCGGAACATCGCGACCTTAATCTCGCCCCGGTCCTGATGGCGCTCGCCCAGGCATCCAGCGAGCCGATCGGCCAGGACCTCGCCTCCTCCCTCATCCACATCGCGCCCGAAAGCGCGATCGACCGACGCGTGCTGCGCGCCCGCCGGCTGATCGAGGCGCAGCCGACCTATGAGGGGGCCCTTGAGCGCGTCGCCCGCGAGGCAGGGCTGTCGCGGGCGCATTTCTTCAAGCTCTTCCGCGAGCAGGTCGGCGTGACGCCGACGGTCTTCGCCAACACCGTGCGGCTCGACGCGGCGCTGGACCGCCTCGTCGGCTCGCGCGAGCCGGTGACGCGGATCAGCCAGGCGCTCGGCTTCTCCTGCCAGAGCGTCTTCACCCGCTTCTTCACCTCCCATATGGGCATGGCGCCGCGCGATTACCGCCGGGTGCTGCGCCGGGTGGGGCCGATGCCGCTGCAGGCCTGCCATGTCTGACTTCGTGGCGCGCCGGCCGATCTGGTCCCTGATCATCATCCTGGCGGTGGCGATCCTGGTCTGGCTCGTCTTTTCGATCTGGACGCCAGGGATGGAGGCGAGCTTCGGGCGCAAGCGCGTCTTCCTCAGCGCGCTGTTTAACGGCATCACGCTCGGCGCGCTCTATTTCCTGGTCGCAAGCGGCTTCACGCTGATCTTCGGGCTGATGCGCAACGTCAATCTCGCGCATGGCTCGCTCTATCTGTTCGGCGGCTATCTCGGCTACAGCGTCGGCGAATGGACCGGCTCCTGGCTGGCGGCCCTGCTCGTCTCCTTCCTCGTGGTGGCGGTGGTCGGCATCCTGATGCAGGTGCTGCTGTTCCGCTGGATGGAAGGTCAGGACCTGCGCCAGACGCTGGTCACCATCGGGCTCTCGATCATCTTCGCCGACCTGCTGCTGTGGGGCTATGGCGGCGACACTTTCCAGGTGACCGCTCCCGAATGGCTGTCGGGCCCGGTTACCCTGCCCTTCGCCGTCGCGCTTCGCAGCAATGGCGAGGCAGTGATGATGACCTATCCGCTGGTGCGCATTGCTATCCTCTTCGGCGCGATCGTCGTGGGCGTGCTGATGTGGCTGGCGCTCAACCGGACGCGGGTCGGCATGCTGGTGCGTGCCGGCGTCGATGACCGCGACATGCTCTCGGCCACCGGCGTGCGGGTGCAACTCGTCTTCGTCATGGTCTTCGCCTTTGGGGCGGGGCTGGCGGGGCTGGCCGGCGTCGTCGGCGGGACCTTCCAGTCGCTGCAGCCGGGCGAGGACACGCGCATCCTGCTGTCCTCTCTGGTCGTGGTGATCGTCGGTGGCATGGGCTCGATCCCCGGGGCGGCGGTCGGGGCGCTCATTGTTGGCCTCGCCGAGCAGTTCGGCTCCGTCTACATGCCGACCTATGCGGTGATGCTGACCTTCGTGATCATGGTCGCGGTGCTCGCGATCCGGCCCCAGGGCCTGGCGGCGAGGCGCTGACGATGGCGTTGGCCGGCCTCGATCTCGATCAGCGCCCACGGGCCCGCGAAAGCTTCGGGGAGTGGGTGGCGCGGCGCGGCACGGCCTTCTGGGTCACGGCGGCGCTGCTCGTCCTGATGCCGGCAATCGCCAGCCCATTCTGGCTGGTGCAGATCATCGCCTATGCGCTGGTCCTCGGCATGATCGCGCTGAGCCTGATGTTCCTCGCCGGCTATGGCGGCATAGTCAGTCTCGTGCAGATGACGGTCGCGGGGCTGGCCGGCTATCTCGTCGCCATCCTCGGCAGCAGCGCCATCACGCAGATCAGCCTGAACTGGCCCTGGTGGACGGCGTTGCCCGTCGCGATCCTGGTCGCGACGCTGTTCGGCACGCTGAGCGGGGCGCTCTCGGTCCGGACCGAGGGCATCTACACGATCATGATCACGCTCGCGATCGCGTCGGCGTTCTACTACCTGACGCTGCAGAACTACACGATCTTCAACGGCTTCAGCGGCTTCAACGGCATCCTGCCGCCGGTCTTCCTCGGCATCGACTGGGGTCAGGGCATCCCCTTCTATTATCTGACGCTCGGCTGCGCGACGCTCGCCTATGGCGCAGTGATCTATGTCTCGCGCGCGCCGTTCGGACTTGCCCTGCAGGGCACCCGCGACAATCCGCGCCGCATGGCGGCGCTGGGCTTCGACGTCGTCGCGCACCGCATCGCCGCCTACACCTTCGCGTCGCTGATCGCAGCTTGCGCCGGCGTGCTGCTGGTCTGGTACCAGCGCCAGATCTCGCCCGGCACCGCCGGCGTCGGGCCCGTGGTCGACATGCTGATCATCGCAGTGGTCGGCGGCTTGAGCCGTCCGATCGGCCCCTTCATCGGCGCGCTGGTCTATGTGCTGCTGCGCACCTTCGCGCTCGATGTACTCGAGGGTGTCGGCCTCGACGGGCGGCGATACCAGCTCCTGATCGGGCTCGGCTTCCTCGTCATTGTGCTGTTCTCGCCGGACGGTCTGATCGGCATCTTCCAGCGGCTGCGCGAGCGCTATCGCCGCTCCCGCGAGGCGCGCGACGGTGCGATGGGCGGCGGAGGCGCGCTATGAGTGCCGTCGTCTCCCGCGAGCGGTTGGCGGCGGCGGGCTCCGCCAATGCGCTGGAGCTGCGCGGCGTGTCGCGGCTGTTCGGTGCGCTCGCCGCGCTGACCGATATAACGCTCTCGGTCAGGCCCGGCGAGAGGCGCGCCGTGCTCGGCTCGAACGGCGCCGGAAAGACGACGCTGTTCAACTGCATCACCGGCGATTTCGCACCGAGCTCGGGCGTCATCCGCTTTTTCGGGGAGGATGTCACCGCCTTCCCGCCGCAGGAGCGCATCCGGCGCGGGCTGCGCCGCACCTACCAGATTTCCTCGCTTTTCGCGGGCCTCTCGGTGCTCGACAATGTCTATCTCGCCTGCCGCGGCGTTTCGCGGAACCGCTTCTCGCTGCTGCGCCCGCGGCGCGACGACACGCTGGTCCATGCGGCGGAGATGCTGGTCGAAGCGGTGCATCTGACGGCGGTGAAGGACCGGCTGGTCGGCGAACTCGCCTATGGTCAGCAGCGCCAGCTCGAGATTGCGCTCGCCCTGTCAGGAGCGCCGCGCTTCATCCTGTTCGACGAGCCGGCTGCGGGATTGTCGCCCACCGAGCGGCGCGACCTCGTCCACATTCTGACCTCGCTGCCGGGCCATATCGGCTACATCATCATTGAGCACGACATGGATGTGGCGCTGCGCGTCGTCGAGAGCGTGACGATGATGCACAACGGCCGCATCTTCAAGGAGGGCGCGCCCGAGGAGATCGAGACCGACCCCGAGGTCCAGGAACTCTATCTCGGGGGTGGCCATGGCTGAACGCCTCAAGGCCCCGCCGGGAGCGGGCATCCCGATCCTGCAGATCGCCGGGCTCAACGTGTTCTACGGGCGCTCTCATGCGCTGCAGGGCGTCGATCTCACGCTCCAGAGTGGTGTGCTCTCGGTCGTCGGCCGCAACGGCATGGGCAAGACGACCATGTGCAAGGCCATCATGGGACTCGTGCCGATCAGCTCCGGCTCAATCCGCTTCTTCGGCGAAGAGATTGCCGGGCGTCCGCCGGCGGAGATCGCGCGGCTCGGCATCGGCTATGTGCCGCAGGGCCGGCGTCTCTGGCGCTCGCTGACGGTGGACGAGCACCTACGACTGATGCAGCGCGGCAAGCGCGGCGCCTGGACACCGGAACGGATCTACGAGGCTTTTCCGCGTCTGGCGGAGCGCCGCAACAATGGCGGCGCCCAACTCTCCGGCGGCGAGCAGCAGATGCTGGCGATCAGCCGGGCGCTGCTGCTCAATCCGCGGCTGCTGATCATGGACGAGCCGACGGAGGGCCTCGCCCCCGTCATCGTCGCCCATGTCGAGGAGATGCTGGTGCGGCTCGCCGAACAGGGCGATGTCGCCATCCTCGTGATCGAGCAGAACATTGGCGTCGCGACCGAAATGTCCGACCCCGTCGCGATCATGGTCAATGGCCGCGTCAACCGGGTCATCGCCTCGGCGACGCTGGCGGGCGACCGAGACCTGCAGCAGCGCCTGCTCGGCGTCGGCCGTCATGGTCATGACGAGACGGACGGCATGGCAGGCGCCGAGGCCGCCTCTGCAGGCGCGCCGGAGCGCTCTGCCCCTGCAGCAGCCGGCCCGATCCGCGTCTACAACGCCAATCCGGTCCTCCCGACCCGATGGTCGCAGCCGGTGCCGGCGCAGCGCATCGAGGCGCAGGCCCGGACGCTCTCGCGCCCGACGCTGGCGACGCTGGACGGCCGCAGCGTGGTGGAGGCCAGGCGCAGCGCCGCCTCGGCGGGCGTCGAGCCGCATGTCGTCGTGGTCGGGACACTCGACACCAAGGGCGACGAACTGCGCTTCATTCGCGACCTCGTGCGGGCCGAGGGCCTGCGGGTGCGGCTGGTCGACATCTCGACCTCGGGCCGCAGTGCCGGCGGCGACGTGACGCCGCAGGAGATCGCGCTGGCCCATCCGCGCGGCTCGGCCGGCATCGCGTCGGGGGACCGTGGCACAGCGGTCGCGGCGATGACCGAGGCCTTCCGGGTCTGGCTGCCGCGCCAGCAGGGGGTGCTTGGCGTGATCTCGGCCGGCGGCTCGGGAGCAACCGCGATGGTGACGCCCGCCATGCAGGCGCTGCCGGTCGGCCTGCCGAAGCTGATGATCTCGACCATGGCCTCCGGCGATGTCGCGGCCTATGTCGGCGCCTCCGACATCACCATGATGCCCGCCGTCACCGATGTGCAGGGGCTGAACCGGGTGTCGCGGCTGGTGCTCGGCAACGGCGCCCGCGCGATCGCCGCCATGGCCAAGGCGCGGCTGGCCGAGCTGACCAGGCCCGCGACGGCCCGGCGCGCCGAGCCAGAGAAGCCGCTCGTCGGCCTCACCATGTTTGGCGTGACGACGCCCTGCGTGCAGCAGGTCTCGCGGCTGCTGGAGGCGGAGTGGGAACCGCTGGTCTTCCACGCAACCGGGACGGGCGGACGGGCGCTGGAAAAGCTGGTCGATTCCGGCCTGGTCGGCGCCGTCATTGACGTCTCCACCACCGAGATCTGCGACCTGATGATGGGCGGCTTCCTGCCAGCGACGGAGGACCGTCTCGGCGCGATCATCCGCACGCGCATCCCCTATGTCGGCTCGGTCGGGGCGCTCGACATGGTCAATTTCTTCGCGCCCGAGACGGTGCCGGAGCGTTATCGCGGCCGCAATCTCTATCCCCACAACCCGCAGATCACGCTGATGCGGACGACGGCAGACGAGAATGCGCGGATCGGGCGCTGGATCGGCGAGCGGCTGAACCAGATGGAGGGGCCGGTCCGCTTCCTTCTTCCCGAGCGCGGCGTCTCGGCGCTCGATGCCCCCGGCCAGCCCTTCCATGATCCGGCTGCCGATACCGCGCTGTTCCAGGCGCTGGAGCAGACCGTGCGGACGACGCCGAACCGGCAGCTCATCCGCTCCCCCCATCACATCAACGACCCGGCCTTCGCCACCGCCCTGGTGCAGCAGTTCCGCGCTCTGCACGCCGGGCGCCGGCGCGAGCGGGCGAAGGCAGGAGGGGCCTGATGGCGAGCTTTGACAAGAAGAGCCTGCTGAAGCGCTTCCGGGCGATGGTGAAGGCCGGCGAGCCGATCGTCGGCGGCGGCGCGGGCACGGGTCTGTCGGCCAAATGCGAGGAAGCCGGCGGGATCGACCTCATCGTCATCTACAATTCCGGGCGCTACCGCATGGCCGGCCGCGGCTCGCTCTCGGGGCTCATGCCCTATGGCGACGCCAACGCCATCGTCATGGAGATGGCGGCCGAGGTGCTGCCGGTGGTGAAGCGCACGCCGGTGATCGCCGGCGTCTGCGGCACCGACCCGTTCCGGCGAATGGACGTCTTCCTCAACGAGGTCGCGCGGATCGGCTTCGCCGGGGTGCAGAACTTCCCAACCGTCGGGTTGATCGACGGCGTCTTCCGCAAAAACCTCGAAGAGACCGGCATGGGCTACGGCCTCGAGGTCGAGATGATCCGGCTCGCCAATGCCAAGGGTCTTCTGACCACGCCTTACGTCTTCTGCGAGGCCGATGCGCGCGCCATGGCCGAGGCCGGCGCCGATATCATCGTCTGCCATCTCGGGCTGACCACCGGCGGCGCGATCGGAGCGGAGACGGCACTCAAGCTCACCGACTGCCCGGCGCTGGTCGATGCCTGGGCGGCGGCTGCGCTCGCGGTCAAGAAGGACGCGCTCATCCTCGTGCATGGCGGCCCGGTCGCCGAGCCGGCGGATGCCGACTTCATCATGAAGCACACCAAGCACTGCCACGGCTTCTACGGGGCATCCTCAATGGAGCGCCTGCCGGTCGAGGTCGCAATCCGCGACCAGACGCGCGCCTTCAAGCGCATCGGGCGCGACCTCACGAAAAGGAAGCCCGCCGGCAAGGCGGGCAAGGCGACATGACCCGAGCGACGGGTGGGAGGATGAGGACATGACAGGACAGCTGATCGGATCGCTGATCCTCTGGCTGATCGTGGCGGTGATCGTCATCGCCATCGTCGTCTATCTGGTGAACTGGCTGTACCGGCGCTCGTCGAAGGAGGTCTCCTTCGTCCGAACCGGCCTGTTCGGCGAGCGGGTGGTGATCAATGGCGGCGCCTTCGTGCTGCCGATCATCCACGACGTCACACCCGTCAACATGAACGTGCTGCAACTCGCCGTAACGCGCTCTAACGACGACGCGCTAATCACGCGCGACCGGATGCGCGTGGACATCGACGCGGAGTTCTACGTCCGGGTAAAGCCGGAGCGGGATTCGGTCTCGATCGCCGCCGCCACACTGGGCCGGCGCACTTTGCAGCCGGACCAGCTCCATGCGCTGCTCTCGGGCAAGTTCATCTCGGCGCTGCGCACCGTCGCCTCCGAGATGACCATGGAGGAGATGCACGAGCAGCGCGGCCTTTATGTTCAGCGCGTCAAGGAGGCCGCCGCCGAGGCGCTCGACCAAAATGGGCTGCTGCTGGAGTCGGTCGCGCTCACCGATCTCGACCAGACCGATCTCCAGTACTTCAACCCCTCCAATCGCTTCGACGCCGCCGGCCTGACGCGGATCATCGAGGAGATCGAGGACAAGCGGAAGCTGCGCAACGACATCGAGCAGGAGTCGATGATCCGCATCCGCACCCGCAATCTCGAAGCCGAGCGCCAGGCACTCGACATCGAGCGGGACAGCGAGGCAGCGCGGCTCGAGCAGCAGCGCGAGATCGAGATCAAGCGCGCCGTGCAGCGGGCCGAGGTCGCGCGCGAGCGGGCGGCCCGCGACACCGAGGCCGAGCAGGCGCAGATCCTCTCCCGCGAGGAGATCGAGAAGTCGCGCATCGCCAACGAGCGCGCGATCAGCGAGGCGAGGATCGCTTCCGAGCGGAACATCCGCCAGCAGGAGATCGCGCGCACGCAGGCCGTCGAGGAGGCCGAGATCGCCTCGCGCGAGCTGATCGAGAAGGCGCGCATCGCCAATGAGCAGGCGATCAGTGCCGCCCGCATCGCCTCCGAACGCGACATCCGGCAAAAGGAGATCGAGCGCGCCCAGACGCTGGAGGCTGCCGAGATCGCGGCACGAGAGGCGACGGAAAAGGCGCGCATCCTGCAGGAGAGCGCGATCAGCGCCGAGCGGATCCAGCGCGAACAAGAGATCCGCAACCGCGAGATCGAGCGCACGCGCATCCTCGACCAAGAGGACATCGCGGCCCGCGAGGCGGTCGACACTGCCCGCATCGGCCAGGAAGAGCGCGTCCGCGCCCTCGGCATCGCGCGCAACCGCGCCCTGGACGAGGCCGAGATCGCGGCTCGTGAAGCCGTCGAGAAGGCGCGCATCGCGCAGGAAACCGTGCTGACGGCTGAGCGTATCGGGCTGGAGCAACGCAAGCGCCTGCTGGAGATCGAGCAGACCGAGACGATCGAGGCCGCCGAAATTGCGGCCCGTGAGAGCGTCGAGAGGGCGCGCATCAGCCAGGAACGGACCGTCGCTGGCGAGCGCATCCGCCGCGACGAGGAGGTCCGCAACCTGGAGATCGCCCGCAACCAGGCCATCGACGCCGCCGAGATCGCTGCCCGGGAAGCCACCGAGGCCGCGCGCATCGCGCAGGAAAAGGCGGTCGCCGCCGATCGCATCGCCGCTGACCTTGCCACGAAGGAACTGGAGATCCGGCGCAACGCCGAACTCGACGCGGCCGAGATCAAGCGCCGCGAGCGTGTCGAGCGCGAGCGCATCGCCACCGAACTCGGGATCGACGAGGAGCGGATCAACTCGGCGAAGTCGCGCGAGATGCTGCAGATCGCGCAGAAGAAGGCCGTGGAGATCGCGGAGGAAGAGCGCGCCATAGTGCTGGCCGCCAAAAAAGTCGAGCGCACCGACGCCGACAGCGCGCTGCGTCAGGCCGAGATCGCGGCGAAGCAACAGGTCGAGTCCGTCGACATCGTGCGCGAACAGGCGCTGGAGGCGGCCCGGATCGAACGCAGGCGCGCGCTGGAGCAACTCGAGATCGCCCGCACCCAAGCGCTGCAAGAGGCGCAGATCGCCTCCAATGAGGAGGTCGAGCGGGCCCGCATCTCGTCGGATCGCGGGCTCGACGAGGCCCGGGTCGGGCGCCAGCGCGAGCTGCGCAAGCTGGAGATCGCGAGAGAGCGCGACGTCGAGGCCGCCGCCATGGACAAGGCGATCGCTCTCTACACCAAGTCGCTAGAGGAATCCGCCGCCCAGGCCAATGCGGAGAGCGCCCGCGCCAAGGTGGTCGAGGCCGAGGAGCAGGTCAAGACGATCCGCGAAAGCGAGGGCGCCAAGCGTCGCAAGACCGTCGAGGTGCTGCTCGCAGAAAAGGCGGCGGAGGAATCCAACATCGCAGCCGCCGCCGACAAGGTGCGCCGCTCGGTCGAGGCCGAGGCGCAGAAGCTGCTCTACGAGGCCGAGAACGTGCTGAGCGACGGCGCCCGCTACGGGCTCTTCCGACGCCGCCTTCTCGACAAGATCGAGGGCATCGTCCGCGAGAGCGTCAAGCCGATGGAGAAAATCGAGGGCATCCGCATCCTTCATGTCGACGGGCTGGCGGGCGTCGGCGGCGTCGGTGGAGCCGGCGGCGCCGCCCGCTCGCCGACCGACGAGGTGATCGAGTCGGCCCTGCGTTATCGCGTCCAGGCGCCGATGATCGACCAGGTGCTGAAGGAGATTGGCATTGAGGGCGGCAATCTCGCCAAGATGGGCGGGTTGATGCGCGAGGCCTCAGACATGCAGCGCGTGGCCAAGGATGCACAGCCCGCCAAGCCCAAAGGCAGCAGCGATCCCAAGGCGTCTGGTATCGAGGGCCCTGCCCCCGAAGCCGGCCCCAGCAAGACCTCCTGAGGCTTAAAGCTCATGGCCCGCGTCTATGTCTCCAGTGTCATCTCCGCCCCCGCCGCCAAGGTCTGGGCCCGGGTGCGCGATTTCAACGGCCTGCCGAACTGGCATCCGCGCATCGCCGAAAGCCGCATCGAAAACGGCGAGCCCGCCGACAAGGTCGGCTGCATCCGCGCCTTCTCGCTGCGCAGCGGCGACCGGCTGCGAGAGCAACTGCTCGGCCTCTCCGATTACGACATGTTCTGCACCTATTCGATCCTGGATTCGCCCATGCCGCTGACGAACTACGTCGCGACGCTGCGGCTGACGCCGATCACCGACCAGGACCGCACCTTCATCGAGTGGTCCGCGGATTTCGACTGCGCGCCCGAGCGCGAGCAGGAGCTGGTGGAGGGGATCGGCACCAACGTCTTCCAGGGTGGTTTCGACGCCCTGAAGCGCGCCTTCGGGGGATGAGGCCATGCCTCACGTCGTCCGCAGCACGATCATCGACGCGCCGGTCGACCTGCTCTGGTCGGTGCTGCGCGACTTCAACGGCCATGACCGCTGGCACCCGATCGTCGCGCGCAGCGAAATCGAGCGCGGGCACCCGTCGGACCGGATCGGCTGCGTGCGCCGGTTCTGGCTGCAGGACGGCAGCGAGTTGCGCGAGCAACTCCTTACGTTGTCGGACCTCGAAATGACCTTCAGCTACTGCCTGCTCGACACACCGATCCCGCTCTTCAACTACGTCGCCCATGTCCGGCTGCTGCCGGTGACCGACGGCAATCGCGCCTTCTGGCACTGGGAGAGCCGCTTCACCACGCCGCGTGGGCGCGAGGCGGAGCTCGCCCGGATCGTCGGCGACGAAGTGTACACCAACGGCATCGAGGCGGTCCGGCGCCTGCCGGAACTCACGCGGGAGGCCGTCTGACATGCTCGCTGTGAGAAGCTGCGCAACCCTGTCTGAAGCCGCCGGTATCCTATCGGGAGACCGGCAGGCGGTGCTGATCGGCGGCGGCACGCTGGTGATGCGCGACGTCAATGAGGGCCGGCTGACCGAGGGCACGCTGCTGCGCGTCACCGATCCCGCGTTCCGGCGCATCGAGTCCCAAGGGGCCCGCATCGAACTCGGCGGCGGGGTCACGATGGGCCAGATCCTGGCCAGCCGCGAGCTCGCCTTTCTCCATGCGCCGGCCCGCGCGATCGGTGGCCCGGCCGTGCGCAACATGGCGAGCGTCGGCGGCAATCTCTTCGCGCCCGCTCCTTACGGCGATTTCACCGTGGCGCTGCTGGCGCTCGATGCGCAGGTCGTAGTGCAGTCCGGCTTCGGTTCCGGGCGCGCGACGCCGCTGGAGGAGTTCCTGGCGGCCCGCGAGCGCATGGGGCCGGCGCTGGTCGCCGCCATCCAGTTCCCGCGACCCGCCAGCCCCGGCGATTTCCACTTCCGCAAGATCAGCCGGGTCAAGCCGAAGGGAATTTCGGTGCTGTCGATCGCCGCGCATCTGCCGCTGGCGGGCGGGCGCGTCAGCCAAGCGCGGGTGGCCTATGGCGCGATGGCGCCGACGCCGATCCGCGCGCGCGGCGTCGAGCGGGCGCTGGAGGGCAAGGCGCTCGATGCCACCGCCATCGCCGCCGCCAAACAGGCCGCGCTCGAAGGCTGCCGGCCCGCGACCGATGCGATCGCCAGCGAGTGGTATCGCCGCGAGGTGCTGCCCGTCCATCTCGGCCGGCTGCTCGCCGGCGAGCCCCGCTGAGGAGCGCGCCATGGCCAAGATCCCTGTCCAGTTCCGCCTCAACGGCACCGACCGCGCCGCCTTCGTCGACACGCCGGAGACGCTCCTCAACACGCTGCGCCGGAGCCTCGGCGACTTCGCCCCGAAATATGGCTGCGGCCAGGGAGCCTGCGGCGTCTGCACCGTGCTGATCGACGGCGAGCCGCATCTCTCCTGCCTGACGCTTTCGGTCGCCTGCGAAGGTCGGCAGGTCGAGACGGCGTCCGGGATGGCTGATGGACCCGAGCTGCACCCGCTGCAGGCGCAGTTCATGGAGCATTTCGCCGCACAATGCGGTTTCTGCACGCCCGGCATGCTGACGGCGGCACGCGCGCTGCTCGACAAAAATCCCAACCCCACCCGCGACGAGGTCATCGAAGCCATCAGCGGCAACATCTGCCGCTGCACCGGCTATGAGCCGATCGTCGCCGCGATCCTCGCCGCTGCCGGTTCGCCCGGCCTGCGCCGCGCCTGAGGGAGGCCGACATGCTGGAAATGCGCAAGGACCTCTTCGCCGATGAGCGCGACGACAACCTCAACGTCGTCGGCAAGGCCATCCAGCGGCAGGACATGCCCGGCCATGTCACTGGACTGACGCGCTATTTCGATGACCACGCCTTCGACGGCCTGCTGCACCTGAAGGTGGTGCGCAGCCCCCATGCCAGCGCGCGCATCCGCTCCATCGACGTCTCGGCGGCGGCGCGCGCGCCGGGCGTGAAGCGCGTGCTGCGCGCCGCCGACGTGCCGGTGAACAAGAACACGCTGCTCAGCCTGATCGGCTTCGGCAAGGACGACGAGCCCTCGCTGGCCGTCGACAAGGTTCATTACGTAGGCGAGCCGGTGGTCGCCATCATCGCCGAAAGCGAGGCGCAGGCACTGGCCGCGAAGGCGCTGGTCCGCATCGACTACGAGCCGATGCCGGCCGTGTTCGATGTCGAGGAGGCGCTGAAGCCCGGCGCGCCCATCGTCAACGAGACCTATCCTGCTAATTATTTCGAATATCACGAGCGTTTCGACCACCAAAAGCTGCGCTTTGGCGATGTCGAGCGCGCTTTCGCTTCGGCCGACATGGTGCTGGAACACCGTTACCAGATGTCGCCGATCGAGCATGCGCCGACGGAGACCAACGGCTCGATCGCGGCGCCCGAGCAGAACGGCCGCTTCGTCGTCCATTCATGCGCGCAGGGGCTGTTCTTCGCGCTCGGCACCACCGCGAAGATCGTCGCGGTCGAGTCCAACCGCCTGCATTTCATCGGCGGCACGGTCGGCGGCGGCTTCGGCGGCAAGGTCGACTCGCTGACTGAGCCGCTGGCCGTGCTGGGCGCGATGGTGACGGGCCGGCCGGTGCGCTTCGTGCTCGATCGCGAGGAGGAGATGCTCTACGGCTCGCCGCGCGGGGCCGAGCGCATCTACATCAAGGACGGGCTGATGCGCGACGGGCGCATTGTGGCCCGCTACATCCGCAGCTATTTCGATGCCGGCGCCTATACGCGGCTGTCGAGCTACGCCGCGATCAAATGCACGGCGCATCTGCCGGGGCCCTACTGGATCCCCAACGTCGCCTCCGACGTGCATGTCGCCTACACCAATCGCTGTCCCTCGACCGCCATGCGCGGCTTCGGCATCACGGCGGTGGATTTCGCGCTGGAGGTCCAGATGGACCGGCTCGCCGAGGCGGCAGGCATGGATCCGATGGAGTTCCGCATCCTCAACGCCTATCGCGACGGGGATATGAAGCCGCATCGCCGCAAGGCGTCCAACACGGCGCTGATCGAATGCGTCCAGGTCGCGGCCGGCAAGGCAAACTGGCCGATCTCCGAGCAGGCGCGGCGCCAGTCGTCCCTGACCGGCGGCGGCGCAGGCGAGCGCGCCCAGATCCCCGCCACCGTTCTCGATGCACGCGGCCAGATCGGCCGGCCCGAGACTCGGCAATCCGGCCCGACGCAGACGCTGCCGGCCGGCACCTCGCGCATCGCGCCGAGCAAGCAGCCGGTGATGGAAGGCGCTCGCGACGGCCGTGCGGCACCTGCACAGGTGCCGCGCTACGAGGCGGCTCGCCCGGCCGCGGCGCCGCCGCCGCCC